>NZ_JABXHF010000022.1:0-55984 GCF_013393565.1 Virgibacillus sp. | reverse complement strand
ATCAAAGCATACTTCTACCGTTCAACCACTTACAGGCTTTGACCAATTTAACCGGATTTCCGGGGAAATTTCTCGTGACATGGGCGATAATATTTCTGGGATGATTGAAGGGTATGATAAAAAAAGTAAGCACCTCATATTCCGAATTATTGAAGAGTCTCAAAAAGACGTGAAGAAGGATGAATTAATTGTTAGCTCTGGAATGGGAGGCGTATTTCCAGCGGGGCTTCCGATTGGAAAAGTTCAAGAAGTAGTTCCTGACAAATATGGATTAACGAAAACTGCTTTAGTAAAACCATCTGCTGACATGTACGAATTAAACCAAGTAATTGTAGTCGATCGTTCTGTACAGACTGATGAAGGTCAGGAAAGTGAAGAGGAGGAGGAGTAATGAAGCGTGCCTATTTACCTCTTATCCTCCTACTTATTCTTGTTTTACAAGGAGTTTCTTTGGAATTACTGCCTGGAAACTTATTGAAATCAGATTGGCTGATTGTTTCCCATTGGGTGTTTATATTTCTTGTTTTTATCGCTGTATTCTATGACAATGAAAGCACCCACTATTCTGTTCTATACGCGTTAATCTTTGGTTTGCTAATTGATATAGTTTATACAAGTACACTAGGCGTTTATATGTTTTCGTACGCATCTACGATTTACTTGATTTATGGTCTGAAAAAATTACTGCACGGAAACATTCTTGTTGTAGCTTTGTTAGGTATTGTGGGATTAGTAGTGAGTGACGGGATGATTTATCTTATCTACTCTGTAGTCGCATTAACAGACATGCCGTGGAGTATGTATTTAACCAACCGATTATTGCCTACAATAGGGTCAAATTTAATTTTCTTATTCGTTTTATACCCGCTGTTTGCAAAAAAACTGACAAATTGGGGGAAAGATCAAATAACGAAAGGAAACTCATTTTGAGAGGCTATTTGGTTTTAGGGGAGTTGCTTAATTACTTTAAAATGAGCTGTAACCGACATGTTTTATCGACTCACCACATCGTCTTACACGAATAAGATAGTATAAAATTGTGGTGTTAAGTGTATAAGCAAAACTGGTGGTTGCATAAAGATTCGGCGATAGGCTAAGTTTTCTCCCCCCAACTCTCCCTAAATATAAAATATACGAGTACTGTTCTAGGGGAATATTGGTATTACAAATAAATTATACTTGTTAGGCTACCTAGTCAATGAAGTCTGACATACCATAGTAAATAAGGCTAAATATGATTTTAATTTGAAGCATTCTTCCGAGTTTCCGAATGTATAGAATGAGGTGAACGTGTGACACAGGAAAAAACACAATTAATTACCATGAAAGGTACAAAAGACGGGCTCACATTATTTATTGACGATACCTGTTCGTTTGAAGAAGCCATGCAGGAATTGCAGTATAAAATGAACGAGAGCAAGCCTGCACATGTGGAGCCGGTTGTAGCTGTAAGAGTTAAATTAGGCTATCGGTACTTAAAGCATGATCAGATGATTCGATTAAAAGAAATTATAACAGCTGAAAACCGTTTTACCATTCAAATCATTGAATCTGATGTTGTTCCTCGTGAAGAAGTTCGTAAATGGCAGGAAAATAGTGAAATAAAAACGATGAATCAAATAGTTCGTTCTGGACAAGTCTTACATATAACTGGCGATTTATTATTAATTGGGGATGTAAATCCAGGTGGAAAGGTAACGGCTACAGGCAATATCTTTGTAATGGGAAACTTGCGCGGAATTGCACATGCAGGTATTGATGGAGATAAACAAGCATTTATAGTTGCATCTTATATGAACCCGATGCAACTAAGGATCGCACATTATATAAGTCGTGCTCCAGATTATGAATCTGACGGTGTGTATATGGAGTGTGGACTGGTCGATGAAGAAAAAGATAAAATAATCATTGATCGACTCCAAGTTCTTTCACAGAAGCGAAGAGAGATAAACAGGTTCGAAAGGAGAATGCTGAATGGGTGAAGCAATAGTTATTACTTCTGGAAAAGGCGGGGTCGGAAAAACGACAACTACTGCGAATATCGGTACAGCTTTAGCTTTAATGGATAAGAAAGTTTGTTTAATAGATACGGATATTGGGCTTAGAAATCTTGATGTCATTATGGGATTAGAAAACCGTATCATTTATGACATTGTAGATGTTATTGAAGAAAGGTGTAAGCTGAAACAAGCATTAATTAAAGACAAACGCTTTGATTATTTAACTTTGTTGCCAGCTGCACAAACAAGTGATAAGACATCTGTGACAAGTGAAGGAATGCAACAAATTATTTATGAGCTGAAACAAGAATATGATTACATTATTATAGATTGCCCGGCAGGAATCGAGCAAGGCTTTCAAAATGCAATTGCAGGTGCTGATAAAGCAATTGTGGTTACTACTCCAGAAAAATCGAGTGTGCGAGATGCTGATCGTATAATCGGATTATTGGAAAAAGAGGAAATGGTTGAATCTCCACGTTTAATTATTAACCGCATTCGAAATCATATGATGAAAAATGGAGATATGCTTGATATTGATGAAGTTTTACAAATTTTATCTGTAGATCTAATTGGTATTGTGATAGATGATGATGAAGTGATTAAAGCTTCCAATAAAGGCGAACCAGTTGCGTTTAAACCTACTTCTAAAGCCTCTATTGCTTATCGGAATATTGCTAGAAGAATCTTAGGCGAAACAGTCCCGTTGCAATCATTAGATACAGAAAAAGGTATGATGCAAAAGCTTAAGCAATTTTTAGGCATGCGTTCTTAAATGCAGTAATTAATATAATACAGTCATACACAAAAAGCAGGCTTTTCCTGCTTTTTGTAGTATAAGAAAGCAATAACGAAATAGTAAAATAGCCACTTCCGTCTTCATCGCCGAGCAACTAGGCGACTTCACTTCATTGACCCTAAGCTAAGTCATCGTCGGTTCATAACTAAGAGGAAGGCCGACTAAAAACGGGCTTGGCACCCGACATCGGCATCACCCTGTTTTTAGTGGCGTGATTCCTAAATCTTTCGTTGATTTGTTCCATTCGCTACGTTGTTAACGCGCTAAAATAAACTACAGCTTTCGTTATAAGACTTAGCGATAAGCCAATTTTTTCTAATATCATATCAAAGTATTCAATTGTGCATTTTTGAATCGTTTCGCTCTTCCTCTTACTAACATATATTTGCAACTAGCTTCATATACTTGTACAAATGTGATTAGAAGGAATGAGAAACTATGAGTAGAGGAGTTAAGCAAGTACGTCAATCTATTGAACAAAGAAAAAAAACACGTAACATTATTTCACAGAATAGCGCATCAAAATCTGTCGTTACACCATTTGTGCAAGAGGAGGAAAAGCATGGGTTTGAACCGCTCTATACTGCAACATCAAGTAATGGGCGACAAGGAAAAATAGTAACAGGACTTTTATGGAAAGCAATTCTTTCCGCTATCTTATTTTTGACGGTTGCAATTATTTGGCAGATGGAATCAACTCGACTACAAACCGCTAAATCCATTATAAGCACTGCCCTTATAGAGGAATTCCCATTTGCTAAAGTAAATCTATGGTATCAAGATACATTTGGTAGTCCACTTGCTTTCATGCCGGACGGAGCTCCAAAAGATCAGGTCGTAAATGAGAATGCTCCAGTAATTCCAGTAAACGGTAATGTTTCTGAATCTTTTCAAACGAACGGTACAGGAATAAAAATTTCACCTAATGAAAAATCAGATATAATGGCGTTGGAACAGGGGATTGTCATTTTTGCTGGAAACGATCGGCAAACAAATAAAACAATTGTCATTCAACATCCAGATGATAGTATTACCACGTACGGTGAATTAAGTAATATTGATGTTCACTTATACGAACATGTTGCTAAGAAGCAACCTATTGGCCAGTTTGTTCCGACTGAAAATAACCAAGCAGTTTATTTTTCTATTGAGAAGGATAATCAATATATAGACCCCGTTCAGGTGATAAAAGTTGACGATGTGGAATAGTTTATTGCCAAAAATTCACTTCCATCCTATTTTACTGCTTTTTCTCCTGATTTCTTTTTTTACGGGTACATTTATGCAACTGGCTATTTTATTGTTTATTGTGTTTTTTCATGAATTAGGTCACTACATAATGGCATTACAATTTAAATGGCGTATAAAGAAAATTATGCTCTGGGTATTTGGTGGTGTCATGGACACAGAAGAGCATGGGACCAGACCTGTGAGAGAAGAGATTCTGGTCATTTGTGCCGGACCCTTTCAGCATATTGTATTATACGTTATTGCGCTGGTGGCAGTTGATACAGGGGTAATATCCTCATCCATATTTGATACTTTTATGTACTATAATACGACTATATTTATTTTTAATTTATTACCCGTATTACCTTTAGATGGAGGGAAATTACTTCAGCTTATCATATCAACAAAATGGCCATACAAAACGGCATACTATCGATCGATTTATTTCTCGTTGATTGCTTGTCTTTTTTTGCTTGGCACTTCTTTAGTTATCCAACCATTTACACTAAGTACTTTTTTGTTGTGCCTTTTCTTACTGTTTGAAAATAAAAATGAATGGAAAAAACGGTACTATGTATTTACAAGGTTCCTTCTTAAGCGTTTTGAAACAAGACATAATCCAATTTGCCGGACAAGATCTATTAGGGTGAAAGCAGAAAAATCGTTACTAGAAGTTTTTTCTTATTTTTACCGTGGATGGAGTCACAATATTTACATTATATACCCAAATGGCTCCATAAAGCTTATGAATGAATATGATTGCCTATATTGGTATTTTGAAGCTAAACGGTACAAAGATACAGTTGGTGACTTAGGTGATTTGACTAATAACACGAAGTAGTATTGTCATTTTATAGGTGTTCGATATTTACCCTGAATTGTAGAATGTAAAGCGATTGATGGTACAAGATCTTCTAACACTATAAACAAATGCGGATAAGAGGCAATGTAATAAATGAAGCGTTCATTTGTATAGAAAGCATTATTTTCCCGAGAAGTTATCATAAACTTATTGACAATGAATGTATTGTAATGGTAACATTAATACGTTATTCATCGTAGCACCAGTGCTACAACCGCTCAGAACAGGTTGTAAACTCAATGTGTAGTACCTGTATGGCGAGTCTTAGTTTATGGGAGGTGCAAAGTATATGTATGCTATTATTGAAACTGGTGGCAAACAAATGAAAGTAGAAGAAGGTCAAGAAATCTTCATTGAAAAAGTTGCTGCTGATCAAGACGAGACGGTTACATTTGACAAAGTTCTTTTTGTTGGTGGAGATGATGTAAAAGTTGGTGCTCCATATGTAAATGGTGCATCGGTAACTGCTAAAGTTGCTAAACATGGTCGTCAAAAGAAGATTACTGTGTTTAAATATAAGCCAAAAAAGAATTATCATCGTAAGCAAGGTCATCGTCAGCCTTACACTAAATTAGTGATTGATAAAATCAACGCTTAGAGGTTACTTATGATACAAGTAATTGTTTTTCGTGAAGATGAACAAATAAGAGCATTTGAACTTTCCGGACATGCTGAAAGCGGTCCTTATGGATATGATTTAGTGTGTGCAGGAGTGTCTGCAGTATCCGTTGGTTCTATAAACGCAGTTCTGGCTTTATGTGAAGTGGATCTTGATATAAACCAAAGTGATAATGGCGGTTATCTTCATGTAACAATACCAGACTATATTTCTTCTGAAGAAATGCGTCGAGTTCAATTATTATTTGAAGGTATGCTTGTATCACTTTCGTCCATAGAACAGGATTATGGACAATTTATTACTATTCAAGATAAATAAGGAGGTGTATCTTATGCTACGTCTAGATTTGCAGTTTTTCGCACAGAAAAAAGGTGCTGGTAGTACAAAAAACGGTCGTGATTCCGAATCCAAGCGGCTTGGTTCTAAAAGTGCTGATGGCCAATTTGTAACAGGTGGATCTATTCTTTACCGTCAACGTGGAACGAAGGTTTATCCTGGTGAGAACGTTGGTCGCGGTGGAGATGATACACTTTTTTCAAAAATCGATGGTGTTGTAAAGTTTGAACGTTACGGGCGTAATCGTAAAAAAGTAAGTGTATACCCTGTTGCTAAAGAAGCATAATACAAAACTCCAGCCAATTCATTGGCTGGAGTTTTTAACGTTTAATATTATTTTTTTCTATAGAAAAAAGGAACCAAAACAAAACGTGGAAAATGAAAGAACCCACAAGGATTGAAAAATGACTTAGGAGAATGAATGACCTTTTTTGCGTTTTCTGCTATACTTTTGGACATGTGGGAGGATGTTATATGAATGCAGAAGAAGCTGTTCGTTTCATGCAGCATTATCGGCATGACTTAATGAATCATTTACAAATAATTCACGGTTATGCTTCAATGGGCAATGTTAAAAAGATAGAAGAAAAGATAGTTGATATCATTCATTGTTATAATATGGAACGAAAATTAATGCACCTACAAGCAAATGAGTTTTGTTTATGGGTGATGAAGCACGCTTATATGTATGTGGATGTAAAATTAGAGTACGATATACATACGGAAGGAAAGCGGATTGAAAGTATAGACCAAATATTAACGGAGCAATGTGAGCAATTTTTAGCTGTGGTAAAGAAGCTGAAGCTCAAAGATGAATTTATAACGGTTCATTTAGTTGTTAAGCAGGAACAGAAGGATTGGATAACAATGTATTTCTCAGTAAGTGAATTTTTTAATCATGCACAGTTAAAAGAACAACTGCATCGGTTGGAGACGCATTTTCCTTTAACTGTAATGGACAATAGTGACATTGTAGAATGCTCTTTTTCTGTTCCGTGTAATTGAAAGAGGTGAGGACATGTTTGTAGATCAGGTAAGTGTTTATGTTAAAGCTGGTGATGGTGGTAATGGCCTTGTCGCATATCGTAGGGAAAAGTATGTACCTAAAGGCGGCCCTGCTGGAGGCGATGGTGGCAATGGAGCTGATGTTAAATTTAAAGTGGATGAAGGGCTGAACACTTTAATGGATTTTCGGTATAATCGCCATTTTAAAGGAAAACGTGGCGAAAATGGGATGAGCAAAAACCAACATGGAAAAAACGCCCCTCATTTAGTTGTTCCAGTACCACCTGGGACAACAGTAATAGATGAAAGCACCGGAGAATTAATTGCTGATTTAACGGAACATAATCAAGAAGCTGTGATTGCAAAAGGGGGTCGAGGCGGTAGAGGGAATTCACGCTTTGCAACTCCAAGAAATCCAGCGCCAGATATAGCAGAGAATGGCGAGCCAGGACAGGAAAGACAAATAAAGGTGGAATTAAAGCTAATCGCTGATGTCGGATTAATCGGTTTTCCTAGTGTTGGAAAATCTACCTTCTTATCTGTAGTAAGTGCTGCAAGACCTAAAATTGCAGATTATCATTTTACTACATTAGCTCCCAATTTAGGTGTTGTTGATACAAATGACCAGAGAAGCTTTGTTATGGCTGATCTTCCAGGTTTAATTGAAGGAGCACATGAAGGAGTAGGATTAGGTTACCAATTTCTGCGTCATGTAGAAAGAACGAGAGTACTTGTTCATGTCATTGATATGGCTGCAACAGAAGGTCGGAATCCTTATGATGATTATGTTAAAATTAATCAAGAACTAGAGCAGTATGATTCTAAATTGATGACACGACCCCAAATTATAGCGGCAAACAAGATGGATATGCCGGGTTCAAAAGAAAATTTGGAAGTTTTTAAGGAAAAGCTACAAAATAAACATCCTGTTTATGAAATATCTGCACTCACAAAAGATGGCGTTCGCGATATATTATTTGCGATTGCTGATAAATTAGAAAAAATACCAAAAAGTGCTGTGGATGAAGAAGAAGCTGTTCCAAAAGAAGAGAAAGTTATCTATCGTTATCATAAAGAAGAAGATCCGTTTGAAATTACGCGAGATGATGATGGTGCTTATGTATTATCTGGACATCGCATTGAAAAGTTATTTAAGATGACTGATTTTAACCACGATCAAGCTGTACAGCGGTTTGCACGTCAGCTAAGAAAAATGGGAGTTGATGATGCTTTAAGAAAACGAGGTGCAGAGGACGGAGATACGGTTCGTATATTAGAATTTGAGTTTGAATTTATGGAATAAGAACATGTGCCGTCTATGAAACAAACGAAAAAAGTATAAAGGTTAAAGATGTTCATTTCTAGCTACATTCGTAGAGGCTGGGTAAAAGCTTCTAGAATGTAGTTTCACTTTATTTTCAACAGAATCATTTTTATATTAGAAAATATAGGGGGATAACGTAGTGACAGCAACTATTGGCTATTTGGGACCAAAAGGTACGTTTACAAAACTAGCAGTGGACAAGACATTTAATGGCGAGGTAAAACATAGTTATTCTACAATACCAGCATGTATTGATGCAGTAAATAATGGGGAGATTAATATCGGTGTTGTACCATTAGAAAATGCTATAGAAGGCACGGTTCAATTGACCGTTGATTATTTAGTACATCAAGTACGTTTGCCGATTATGGCAGAAATTGTTGTTCCTATACAGCAACATCTTTTGGTGCACACTAGTTTCACCGGAAAAATGGCTGATATAAAGGAAGTGCACTCTCATAGTCATGCTATTGCACAATGTCATCAGTATATTCATCAACACTTACCAAATGCAACGCTTCATTTTACTTCATCTACAGGTAAAGCAGCAGAACTAATAAGTGAAAGAAAAGGAGAACCAGTAGCTGCAATTGGTAATCAATTAGCTGCTAATATATATCGACTCCATACAATACAGAAAAACATTCATGATTTTCCGAATAATCATACGAGGTTTATTGTGTTAAGTAAACAACAGGAATTGGTAAAAATAGCACATCCCGTTCAATCAGAGAAAACAACGCTATTAATTACACTCCCAAGCGATTTTGCAGGAGCATTACATCAAGTATTATCTGCTTTTGCATGGAGAAAAATGAATTTGTCTAAAATTGAATCTCGTCCCATGAAAACAGGGCTAGGTAATTATTTCTTTATTATTGATGTTAATCAACCTTATGATGAAGTTCTCTTCCCAGGTGTAAAAGCAGAATTAGAAGCATTAGGCTGTCAAGTGACCGTTTTAGGGACATATCCAGTATATCAATTGGATCATTTATAAAATATAAGGAAAACTTTCTTTTCAACAACCAATCCACACCATTATGTAGAGATAATTCTATATTTAAATTTATCAACATTTAATCTTTCTTTGCATATGTTGATATAGAGTAATTAGCCCAGATATGACAGAGAGGAGTTTGATGAATTTGAAAATACACATTGTACAAAAAGGTGATACGATGTGGGAGATAGCTCAACAATATGGTGTGGATTTTGAAGAATTAAAGCAATTAAATAGTCAAATTTCCAGTCCAGACATGATTATGCCTGGGATGAAAATAAAAATTCCTGGAAATTCCAAATCAGTAAAACAAACGCAAATGAAGGAAATGCAGCAACCTCTGAAAGAGCAACCATATAAAGAAATCCAGAAAAAGCCAACCCCTGTGATTAAGGAAGATGATAAGGAAAAACCTAAAATGGTGAAGCCGGAAATGCCGCCAATGCCGTCTATGCCACAAATGCCACCAATGCAACAAATGCATACCCAACCAATGATGCAAATGCCAGTAATGGAACAAGAGTTTCAAAATTATACAACAATCAACTTTCCGCAAATGCCAGCACAACCAAAGCAAGAAGCAAAGCCTGTTAAAAAGGAAAAGCCAAAAGAGGAGCCAAAACAGGTGAAAGCACAACAGCAACCAATGCCTCAGCCAATGCCAATGATGCAACCACAAGTTCCAATGGCTCCACTATGCTGTTACGTTATGGATCCGTGCTATCCACAAATACCTTTTCAGACGGTAGGACCGAACCCTTGGGCTTGTCATGGTATGGCGATGCCATCAATGCCAATGGCTTATGAGCACGGGCAACACGCTAGCATGATGGGAAGTCAAGGATATATGCCAACTATGGGAAATGAAATGATGCCGCAAATGCAGGCGAATATGGGGGGAGGAGCTCAAGCGTCTTGGAACAGTCAAATGCAATGTGGGTCTCAGGGTATGTATCGCAACCAAGTGGGAGAAGAAAGTCCTGACCAACATACATCAGAAATGCATGTGCCGTTGTATCCCCCGTTTCAAAATAATATGAATCAAATGCCATTTCCGATGCCTCCTGGGTATTATGAATCATCACAGAAAGAACAAAGGGAAGAGAAGGAAGATAAGTAATTGTTAAAAGGGGCGACATTTCCATCGTCTCTTTTTTATACTTTATAGGAGAGTATAAAAGTTTATATTATAAGAAAAACGATAGCTTTCCGCCAAAAAAAGTGACGACAAGCTAAGTTTTTCTAATATTTATTTGTTTTGTTTTTGTAAACACGATTACTGTCATATTCATACTAGCTGATTTTTTTCGGAGATAGCGGAGTGGTCAGTATCTCTAGAGTTTGCATATACTCAAACAAAGAAAAAAGCAAGTCAGCAATTGATAGCGCGGTAGCTGAGAGATTTTCCATTGCCGTGAATTGGGAGTTTGAAGTCTATATAGCGTCAGTGGTACCGTTAAGCAAGCGGAGAAAAAACACAGAGACTCGAAAATAATTGCAATGTTTCGCTGTCTGTAGTTTCCTTGTCCTGTGGAAACGTAGTGGGAAAACCTCGCAGAAAAGAGCGAACTTCTTTTTTTCGAGGAGGCCTTAGCGCTAGCGTATGGAAAGCGTTGCGTTTTTTCGCAGTGGTAACTAGCCACATTTCGCTTACATGTAATGTTGTATTAAAAGCCAATCAATAACAGTGTACATAAATAGAGTACGGGAAATATTGGGTTATAGCTAGGTCGATAAAAACTTTGTGAATTCCTATAGTGTGAAAAATTCATATTAATGGTATTATAATTAAAGTAAGTTTCCATTTACAGTAGATTTTCCTATGTAGCATTACGTTTAACGTGATTGTAAGAGCTTGAATACATGCTATAAAGGAATTGTATTTTGTGAAAAGTAAAACATACTTATGAATGAAATGTCTAATTAGTTAAGAAGAAAAAGGAAACAGACAACCAGTTTTATGGTTGCTAATATAAATAAGGAGGGCTTAAGTTGAAAAAAGAAGTAGACGAAATTGTAAGTTGGTTACAATTTCAAGTGGAAAAAACAGGCGTTAAGGGATTAGCTGTAGGTGTTAGTGGAGGTATTGATTCTGCTGTTGTGGCAGCATTAATTAAAAAAGCTTGTCCAGATAATTCTATAGGAGTAATTATGCCAATCCATTCAAGTAATTCTTCTGTAAAAGATGCGAAATCTGTAGTGGAGAAAATAGATATAGATCATGTAACAATTGATTTAGCTAAAATGAGAGATAATATGTATAACTCTATTCAATCAGAACTACAAGCAAATCAAATGTATAATACAAATAATGAAAAACTGGCGAAAGCCAATTTAAGTGCAAGAATACGGATGAGTACACTATATACGATAGCAACTAATCATAATTATCTCGTTGTCGGCACAGATAATGCTGCGGAATGGTATACAGGTTATTTCACAAAGTATGGAGACGGCGGAGTGGATATTCTTCCTATTGTTGAATTTACAAAAGGAGAAGTGAAGGAACTAGCAGCTTATTTAGGGATTCCTGATGCTGTTGTAAACAAACAGCCTAGTGCAGATTTGTGGAAAGGACAGAGTGACGAAGAAGAAATGGGCATTCGTTATGCCGTGATCGACGCATATCTCAAAGGTGAAGATATTCCTCAAGCAGACCGTAAAAAAATTGAAACCATGCACAAAAGAACGGCACATAAGCGTGAAAGTTTACCCTTTTTTTCTCGAAAAAAATAGACTTTACCTATTATTAACTGTGTAAAAACACCTTCATGAACCAAACTATTGGTAAGGAGGTGTTTTTTTATGCGGTTTAAAATAAATATTATACTACTCAGTTTGGCTTTTATTGTGCTAGGTTGTACGAATGAAGAAGCCGAATATGATTATCAACACCATGAAAAAGACAATACGCAGCCTATTCATTATGAAACAGATAAGGAGAGGAAAGATCGTTTAAATATTCGAGAAGAGACAGTTGGAGAAAAAGGTGGCTATCCACAAAGTAAGCAAGACAATATAAATCGATCGGATTTTAAAAGTGGTTATGCTGATCCTTTTACCAATGAAGAATCAAAATTAATCGCAGAAGCATTACGAGATCATAAACAAATTAGTCAAGCTCAAGTCGCTTCTACAGCTGACCGTATTTTAATAGGAGTAAAGTTAAATACGCATGTGACAGATGATGTTGGGGAAGACATTAAAAAAGAAGTAAAACAATTACTACCTCAAGCAAATAAAGAAATCATTATTTATACAGACGATGCGCATTGGGAGAAAATGAAAAATTTAGAAGCAAG
Organism: Virgibacillus sp.; assembly: GCF_013393565.1. Taxonomy (NCBI): domain Bacteria; kingdom Bacillati; phylum Bacillota; class Bacilli; order Caryophanales; family Bacillaceae; genus Virgibacillus; species Virgibacillus sp. The sequence continues at coordinate 43,504 of NZ_JABXHF010000022.1, read as the reverse complement.
GATAGAAGCAAAGGATAATGGTAAAAAAATGGAAGAGTTTATTAACCAATTTGTAAAGTGAGAAAAAGAAGTGGAAGGTGATTTTTACTTCCGCTTCCACTCGATTGGAAACGAAGTTGCGGGTTCTCTCCTCATTCCCAACGAATTGTTGGAGGGCTAGAAAAAGCCACAACCTTATTATTTTAATCTAAGTTAAATCTGTTAGAATGAAGAGGAGATGTACATAGCGAGAGAGGATTTTATTTCTGTTTCACTGTTAATTTCGTGAGCAGTACATACTACCTCAAAGGCTTATAAATTGGAGTAAGTGGTATTATGGGTATCTCTTTAAGAATTGGCTTATTTTTGATATAGTAAGAAAGGAAATTTCTAGAGAGGAGAATGTCCTCATGGCTGGTCATTCTAAATGGAAAAATATACAACGAAGAAAAAACGCGCAAGATGCAAAAAAAGGAAAAATCTTCATGCGGCATGCCAAAGATATATATACGGCTGCTAAGCAAGGTGGTGGTGATATGGCGTTAAACCCGAGTCTACGCCTTGCTGTTGATAAAGCAAAAGCTGATAATATGCCAAACGATAATATAGATCGTGCAATCAAAAAAGCAACCGGGTCATTAGACGGTGCCAATTTTGAAGAGTTAACATATGAAGGGTATGGTCCGGGAGGAGTAGCTGTCATTGTGCATGTTCTAACAGACAATAAAAACAGAACGGCAGCAGACATACGCCATGCATTCAAAAAAAACAATGGTAACCTAGGTGAAAATGGCAGCGTGTCGTTTATGTTTGACCGTAAAGGTTACATTGTTATTACCGATGAACAAGGTGAAATAGATGAAGACGAATTAACATTAGAAGCCTTGGAAGCTGGGGCTGAGGATATACAAGTAGAGGAAGGTACGTTTGAAGTATTTACAGATCCAGAAAATTTTCCAGAAGTTGTCAATTATTTGGTGGAATCTGGTTACGCTATTGCTGATTCAGAAATAACACTTATCCCGCAAACAACTACTACTTTATCAGAAGAAGCCGCTACGCAAATGATGAATTTAATTGAAACATTAGAAGAAAACGAGGATGTACAAGATATTCATCATAATTTGGAAGTAACGGAATAATCGCTGTACACACTTTGACGTTAAACTTCTATTTCTTCAAGCTAGAAATAGAAGTTTATTCATTTCCATCAACTTATGATAGAATGAATGGATAAGGTAAAAGGAGTAGAGAAATGATTGCATATATACAAGGGAAGCTTACATATATACACGAAGAAGCGATTATTGTTGATGTACAGGGGGTTGGTTATGAAATTATTTGTGCCAATCCATTTGCTTTTCAAGATTTAGAAAATAAAGATATAAAAGTATATACATATCATCATGTTCGCGAGGATGCACAACTGTTATATGGCTTTAAGAACCTCGATGAAAAATATTTGTTTACAAAGCTTATATCTGTCTCAGGCATCGGCCCTAAAGGTGCGATCGCTATTATGGGGTCTGTTCATGTAGGAGAATTTGCTGCAGCAATTGAACGAGAAGATGAAGCTTTTTTAACTCATTTTCCAGGTATCGGGAAAAAGACAGCAAGGCAAATCATTCTTGATTTAAAAGGAAAATTAACTATTTCAACTACTGTAAATGAAGGACAGCAGAAAATAGATGAGCCATTTGATAATACAGCTGTTCAAGATGCTAAAGAAGCGTTAAAAGCTTTAGGCTACTCAGAAAATGAAATAAAAGCTACTTTATCTAAATTATCACATACAGGGTCTGAAACAACGGATATGTTAGTTCGTAAAGCATTAGCATTACTTATGAAAAATTAAGAGAGGAGGAGCAGGTTAATGGAAGATCGTATGGTCACTGGTGAACTGCAAGAAGAGGATGCAACTGTTGAATTAAGTTTGCGCCCGACGATGTTGTCACAATATATTGGACAGCATAAGGTGAAAGAAAACCTACGCATCTTTATTCAGGCTGCTAAAATGCGTGAGGAGCCTTTAGATCACGTTCTTTTATATGGTCCTCCAGGGCTTGGTAAAACAACGTTAGCAGCTATTATTGCCAATGAAATGGGTGTTCAATTTCGATCTACATCAGGCCCTGCTATTGAGCGAGCAGGTGACTTGGCAGCGATTCTTTCCTCTTTAGAAGCAGGGGATGTATTATTTATTGATGAAATCCACAGGTTGCCTAGAACCGTTGAAGAAGTTCTTTATCCTGCTATGGAAGATTTTTTTCTTGACATTGTGATCGGTTCAGGACCAAGTGCAAGATCTGTCAGAATAGATTTACCACCGTTTACATTAGTCGGGGCAACAACAAGAGCTGGTTTGTTATCTGCTCCGTTGCGTGATCGATTCGGGGTGTTGAGCAGGCTCGATTTTTATGATCCAGAAGATTTATGTATGATTATTGAACGTACTGCCGACATTTTTAATACAAGTATTACAAAAGAGGCAGCTTTGGAGGTTGCTGAACGATCTAGAGGTACGCCAAGAATTGCGAACCGTCTGTTAAAACGAATTCGTGATATTTCCCAAGTAAAAGGAGAACAGAAAATTAGTTTATCTACTACTAGTCAAGCATTAGAAATGCTACAGGTAGATAAACAAGGTTTAGATCATATCGATCATAAACTATTAAAGGGAATGATGAATCATTTTCAAGGTGGTCCTGTTGGCTTAGATACCATCGCAGCTACAATAGGTGAAGAACCGCAAACAATTGAAGATGTATATGAGCCGTTTTTATTACAGATTGGGTTTATTCAGCGAACACCACGGGGAAGAATAGTAACGCAAGAGGCTTATGAACACTTTGGATGGAAGGATAGAGCGGATAATGAACCTCGGTAAAGTCTTTATTGTACTAGGAATTATCTTCTTGCTAATGGGAGTTATTTGGAATTTCATCGGTAAGTTACCAGGGGATATCACGTGGAAAAAAGGAAATGTGATTTTTCATTTTCCTATTGTTACATCTATTGTGGTTAGCTTAATTCTAACATTGTTGTTTTATATTTTTGGCAAGTTTCGATAAAAGTAAGGAGTTTCATCATGAATATTGAAGAATTTGACTTTGATTTACCAAAAGAATTAATTGCTCAGACGCCGTTAAAAGAACGTACGGCTTCAAGGCTGCTTGTTTTAAATAAACAAACGAAAGCTATTTCTCACCACCATTTTTTTGATGTAAAGCAATTTTTAAAACCGGGGGATTGCCTTGTATTAAATAATACCCGAGTATTACCAGCAAGGCTTCATGGTATAAAAGAGGATACGGGAGCAAATGTTGAAATATTGTTGTTACATCAAGTAGACGGGGATTCGTGGGAAATACTTGCAAAGCCAGCGAAAAAAGTAAAGCTTGGAACGGTAATCCGTTTTGGAGATGGTCTCTTAACTGCAACAGTTACGCAAATCAAAGAGCATGGCGGTCGAGTGGTGGATTTCGCTTATACAGGAATCTTTTATGAGGTACTAGATCAATTAGGTGAGATGCCATTACCTCCTTATATCAAAGAACAACTTCCTGAAAAGGAACGTTATCAAACCGTTTATGCAAAAGAAGAAGGATCTGCTGCAGCTCCTACTGCTGGACTTCATTTTACGAAGGAGCTATTAAATGAATTAGAGCAAATGGGGGTATGCATTGCTTTTATCACATTACATGTAGGACTAGGTACTTTTCGCCCGGTAAGTGTAGAGACAGTGGAAGAACATGAGATGCATGCAGAATTTTATCATATGGATCAGAATACAGCGGATTTGCTTAATGACGTTAAACAATCTGATGGTCGAATTATTTCAGTAGGTACTACATCTACACGTACTTTAGAGACCATTGCTAGGGATAATCATGGAACTTTTAAGCAAGCTAGTGGTTGGACAGATATCTTCATTTATCCTCCTTATCAGTTTCAAGCAGTTGATGGTTTAATTACTAATTTTCATTTACCTAAATCCACTTTATTAATGTTAATTAGCGCATTTGCTGGTAAAGGTGCTGTGATGGAAGCATATCGTGAAGCTGTACAAGAGCGATATCGTTTCTTTAGTTTTGGAGATGCCATGTTTATATATGCTTAAATATACGCTTAACCACAGTGAATGATTTTGCAATAATTTTAACGTACTTTGCATGAAAAGATCACCCAACTGCTGAAAGAACGACTTTATTGATAAAGGAAGAGTAAATCATGACACCAATTACTTATGAATTAAAGAAAACATGTAAACAAACAGGCGCTAGATTAGGGCGTGTACACACTCCACATGGATCGTTCGATACTCCAACATTTATGCCGGTGGGGACATTAGCAACCGTAAAGACAATGAGTCCAGAAGAGTTAGCAGAGATAAATGCCAATATTATTTTATCTAACACCTATCATTTATGGTTGCGACCGGGTGAAGATATTATTAAAGAAGCTGGCGGCTTACATCAGTTTATGAATTGGAATGGAGCAATTTTGACCGATTCAGGCGGATTTCAAGTGTTCAGTTTGAGTGAAAATAGACATATTACGGAAGAAGGAGTTCATTTTCGTAGTCATTTAAACGGGGAAAAGCTATTTTTATCTCCGGAGAAAGCCATTCAGATACAAAATGCTTTAGGCTCCGACATTATGATGGCGTTAGATGAATGTCCACCTTATCCTGCAGAGTATCAATATATGAAAAGTTCTGTAGAACGAACTTCACGTTGGGCTGAAAGATGCTTAAAAGCACATGAACGAAAAGGGGAGCAAGGTTTATTTGGTATTATCCAAGGTGGAGAATATGAAGCATTAAGAAAGCAAAGCGCGCGTGATTTAATTTCCCTTGATTTTCCTGGTTATGCCATTGGCGGATTATCTGTTGGGGAGCCAAAAGACGTCATGAATCGTGTGCTTGAATTTACGACACCTTTCATGCCTAGTCATAAACCAAGATACTTAATGGGCGTTGGTTCGCCTGATTCTTTAATTGATGGCGCGATTCGCGGGGTGGATATGTTTGATTGTGTCCTTCCTACTAGAATTGCAAGGAACGGTACTTGTATGACGTCGAACGGTCGTTTAGTTGTGCGGAATGCAAAATATGCACGTGATTTTGCACCCATTGATAAAAATTGTGACTGCTATGTTTGTAAAAATTACACACGTGCCTATATACGTCATCTAATTAAATGTAATGAAACGTTCGGGTTCAGACTTACTACTTATCATAACTTATATTTTCTGTTAAAATTAATGGAGCAAGTACGAAAAGCGATTAGCGAAGATCGTCTTGGCTCATTTAGGGAGGAATTCTTTGAGCAATACGGTTTTAATAAACCGAATGCTAGGAATTTTTAACGTGTAGAAGGGAGGAATAGAACAAATGGAAATGTTAGCAACGTTAGCACCACTTATTCTGATGTTTGTGCTTCTGTATTTTATACTTATTCGACCACAACAAAAGCGCCAAAAGCAAGTCAGAGAAATGCAATCTAATTTGCAAAAAGGGGACGCTGTAGTTACGATTGGCGGTTTTCATGGAGAGATTCATGCAATGGATGAAGATACGCTAGTTTTACAAGCTGGAGATGGATCTAAATTAACTTATGACCGCTCAGCAATACGTGAAGTAAAACAATAATAACTATGATGGTTACCTAATAAGGGATAAGCAATGGACGAGGGTCTGTTGCTTATACCGACGAACAGAAATTTTTATACATAGATAAAGTATAATGGAACACAAAGGCAATTGCTTTTGTGTTCCTTTTTTGAAAGATAAAAAAGCATTTCTGTTATAAAGCAAAACGAGGATTGAACAAAAATTGCCCCCGTCGGGCGCAAGCGCCCAGCAACTAGGCGACTTCACTCCATTGCCCTAAGATAAGTCATCATTGGTTCGTCCTAAACAGGCGCCCCGAGCCTGCTTTAACACCACAAAAAGATAATTGATCTAGTATTAATTGTTTAGTTATCGCTTGACGACGCATCTCCAACGATGTTGACACCTAATGCACCACCAAATAACGCAGCGGCCATATATCCAGCGTGGTGAAGGGATTGTTCAAATGTAAATCCTTGTTGGTAGCCTAAGTATTGTACAGATAAAACGAATAATGTAAATCCCATTCCTGTAATTAGGCCAATGACCCATCCTTTTGTTTTTCCTTTAACGCCTGCTGCAAGCCCCCCAAGAAATAAACTGATAAGGCCAATGACGAAAGTGACCCATGACAAAGCAGGATCATTAAACGTAGTAAAGCGAAGCAACAAAGCTAATACAAAACTTGCGAGCATCATAAGTCCTAAAACAATAACCCATCCATATAATAATGCTACCCATTGTTTACTTTTCATAACGATTGCCTCCTTTCCAGATTGTCCACTTACTTTCATCCTATTCACTTAGAAAAAATAATAGACGAAAAATATTTTCTTTTTTAATGACATATAGTTGAAATATAGCGTAAAAAGGTAAGCATAGAAGGTGGGGAGTTAGTTGGAAATAATAGTAGCTTCAGTGATTTTTATTTGCTGTTACGTATTTATTATGACAGAACAAATCAATCGTGCAGTCGTCACTTTAACAGGTGGAGTGTTGTTGTTATTAACAGGGATATATTCTGCAGAACGTATGTTAACAGAATATATTGATTGGAACACGATTGCGCTTTTATTTTCCATGATGGTACTAATAGCAATAACAGAAAAGACAGGCTTGTTTGCTTTTATAGCTATTCGCTTTGCGCAAAAGGTTAAAGGTGATCCAATACCTTTATTAATTGGTGCTGGGGTGTTAACAGGAATTGGTTCTGCTCTATTAGATAACGTAACAACGGTATTAATATTTGTTCCTATTATGCTTAAAATAACCAAGTTATTAAAGCTTCCATCGTTTCCGTACTTGCTAATGATTATTTTCAGCTCTAATATTGGTGGTGCAGCAACGTTAATTGGTGATCCTCCTAATATTATGATTGGACAAGCGGTGGAGCATTTAACATTTTCATCGTTTTTAATTCATATGGCTCCAATTGCTATAATGATGTTCGGAGTGATGCTATTATTTGTTTTGGCGTTGTTTCGTAAATCGTTACGTAGGGCAGATTTTGATGTCAAAGAATTATTAGCTATGGATGCACAAGCGTACTTGCACCGAACACCCATGTTATATCAGTCGATTACTGTTCTTCTATTAACGATAACGGGTTTTTTATTACACGCATTTTTGTATGTTGAATTAACTACAGTAGCATTATCTGGAGCTGTGTTACTTCTTCTTTTGACAGAAAAAGAATTAGCGTCGGGAAAGATTTTTGAAAAAGTGGAGTGGGTAACGTTATTCTTTTTTATAGGCTTGTTCACGCTAGTAGGAGGTTTAGAAGAAGTAGGAGTTATTGATGAAATCGCAAGAGCAATTATAGTTATAACGGATGGGGATTATGTACAGACTGTATTATTAATACTATGGGTATCTGGATTGTTTTCTGGGATCGTAGACAATATCCCCTTTGTTGCAGCAATGATTCCTGTCGTTCAAGAGTTTGAAAGTTATGGAATGGTATATTTAGATCCTATTTGGTGGGCTTTAGCGCTAGGTGCTTGCTTAGGAGGAAACGCGACGTTAATTGGAGCATCTGCTAATGTAGTAGTAACAGGGCTTGCTGAAGGAGCTCACGAAAAAATATCGTTTATTCGGTTTATGTTATATGGATTTCCGTTAGTGATTATATCCTTAGTTGTTTCTACGATCTATATATATTTCCGTTATTTAGTTCCTTATATTGGATAAAAAATAAAAACACTTCCATACACGATGACTAATAAGGCAGGAAGTGTTTTATTTTTTTCCATTATCGTCTGATATTTTAAAAACTCCCCAATTTAAAGCCATTTTTGCAGAAAAGGGATTTGTTTCAATTCTTCTTTCGTTATAAAGCGAAGTAAAAATAAAAAAAGTATATAAATGAAACTTAATATAACAAAGATGATAATTAACAGTATAATCCCACCTTGCATATTTACGTATATACGTTGTAATAGCTCACCGACTCCCCAAGTCAATAAGAGAAGAGCAATCATTTTTGATATATCTAAAACAGGTATGCTAAATTTAATCGCTTTATACAAAGCTCCTAAATGTAAAAGTGTAATTAATACGACGCTTAAGGAAATAGCTATTGCAACACCAGTAATCCCAAAATTCGGATTGGATGCGAGTAAAAAAAGCATGGCAAGCTTACAAAAAGCACCAATTAAACTATTCCACATAGCAGCTTTAGCAAGGTCAAGTGCTTGTAATGCGGCTTGTAATGGAGCTTGGATATAAAGTAAAATAAAAAATGGAGCCATTATTGTGATAAATTTACTTGCATTAGCGGTTCCGTACATATATGTTAAAATAGGTACAGAAAATAAAGCCAGTACAATCGTAGCTATGGCTCCAGATGCAAAAGAAATCCGAATGGCTTGATGAATTCGGTAATGAATCATCCGTTTATTTTTTGTTGCCTCCGCTTCAGAAATAGAAGGGACTAAAGCGATGGATAAAGAATGGGTAATAAATGTTGGTAGAAACAGTAAAGGTAGTACATAACCTGTTAATTCACCGTATTGTTTTGTTGCTAATGTGGTGGATACCCCTGCTATGGCTAGACTTTGCGCAACAAGTATTGGCTCCAGAAAATGTGAAATAGATGCGATAAAGCGACTGCCTGTACTTGGTAAAGCAATGGAAAAAAGCTCCTTTATTGTAGATTTACTGGTTGCTAAATAAGAAAAAAAGTTTGTTCTTATTTTAATTCGTTTTTTTCGTTTGAATTTGTGCGTCATATAAATAAGTGACACAAATTCTCCTAAAATAATACTAAACATGGCTCCTGCTGCAGCATATTCAAGACCAAAAGGCAAGAGTAATTTAACAAACATTGCTACACAACTTATACGCACAATTTGTTCTAACACCTGTGCATAGCTTTGTGGTTTCATGTTTTGCTTTCCTTGGAAATAACCCCGTAAAACGGATGAAATAGCTATAATAGGAATGATTGGGCTGATAGCTAACAGTGGGTATAGTGTTCTTTCGTCAGTCAATAGATGTTTGGCGACAAACGGTGTCGCTGTAATCATTAAAGTGGTAAAGACGATACTAGAAATACCTGTAATGACTAAGGATACGATGACAATTTTTTTTGTTTTTGCTTCATCGCCACGAGCTTCTGCTTCAGCAATACGTTTAGAGATAGCAACAGGTAAGCCAAGCTGTGTTAATGTGATGACGAGAAAAAATGTCGGTAAAGCCATCATATAAAGACCAACACCTTCTTCACCAATCAATCGAGCGACGACGATTCGATTGATAAAGCCTAGAAAACGAGTGATCATACCTGCAAGAATAAGAATAAGTGTACCTTGTAAAAAAGTTTGTTTCGTCATCTTGACGACCTGCCTTCTCAAATAATGGAATATCATATACAATGATATATATGCAAATTAATGGTCCAAGCATGACAAGAATAAGCAAATAAGAATATTTTAACTCCATAAAAGGAGGGAGTTCTGTTGGAAATCGTACAAACTGTATCTGAATGGAAAGAAATGGTCCGTCCAGCTTTGCAAAGTAAGGCGGAAGAATTTCATTTAATGGGATATGAAGAAGCAACGCCAGAAGATGTTTGGAAATGTCTTGTAGGGAAAGTATGGAAAGGCGACCCTGAAAAAAGAATTTATGAAGTAGTACAAGACATTTTTCAATTAACAACAGCGACTTACATTAGTTATTTAACTGTAAGTGCACAGCAAAATGATGATTTATTTGCTTCTATTGCAGCAGTTACGAATACAGAAATGAATCATCATTAAATTACTACATAATGAATGACCCTAATGATAAGAGGGAGGACAATTTGTAATGAAAATGAGAGGCAGAATTGTTGCCTTTTTTCTAATCGTACTTATCTTTGCTGGTACAATTGGAACAACGGTTACAGGGATTACAAAAGATATTAATTTAGGTTTGGACTTACAAGGTGGATTTGAAGTTCTATATAAAGTTGAACCAGTTGACACTCAACAGGAGGTAGACCGTACAACGTTAGAATCAACGGTAGAGACTTTAAATGATCGTGTGAATCGACTTGGAATTAGTGAAGCAAGTATAGATATTGAAGGAGAAGACCGCATTCGTGTCCAGCTTGCTGGAGTAGAAAATCAAACCGAAGCAAGAGAGTTATTATCAACAACAGCACAGCTTTCTTTTCGTGATGTTAATGATAAAGAGCTTTTAAGTGGCAATGATGTTAAAGAAAATAGCGCGAAGCAGGATTTCGATCCTAAAAGTAATCAACCAATCGTTACATTAGAATTGAAGGATGCAGAGAAATTTGGTGAAGTAACGAGTAAAATAAAGGATATGAATAACCCAGAAACGACTTATCCAGATAATTTATTAGTCATTTGGATGGATTATAAAGAAGGTGATTCTTTTGCAGAAGAGTATGGAAAAGAGGATCCTAAATATGTTTCTGCTCCTAGCGTAACGCAGACATTAAATACGAACCAAGTCATGATTTCTGGTAATTTCACCGTGGAATCTGCAAAGCAATTAGCCAATGTCATTAATTCTGGTTCCTTACCAGTACACATGGTCGAGAAATATTCTACATCGGTAGGAGCACAGTTTGGGGAGCAGGCGTTAAACAAAACCGTTTTTGCAGGATTTATTGGTGTTGGCATCATCTTTCTCTTTATGATAGCTATTTATCGTTTCCCTGGTTTAATTGCAGTAATTAATTTAAGCATCTATATTTACCTTATTCTATTTGTATTTGAATTAATGAATGGTGTATTAACGTTACCAGGTATTGCTGCCCTCATCCTCGGTGTAGGTATGGCTGTTGATGCCAATGTCATTACATTCGAGCGCATTAAGGAAGAATTACGCACTGGAAAATCGTTAATTTCTTCATTTAAAGCTGGTACGAAGAATTCACTTTCAACCATATTAGATGCAAACATAACGACGCTAATTGCAGCTTCCGTATTATTTATTTTCGGAACAAGCTCCGTCAAAGGTTTTGCAACGATGTTAATCGTTAGTATTCTTGTGAGCTTTATTACGGCTGTCTTTGGTACTCGTTTACTTTTAAGCTTATGGATTAAAAGTCCGTTTTTAAAACAGCGTCCTAGTTGGTTTGCTGTAAAAAGGTCAGACATTAAAGATATTAAGGATAAGCAAGTTGAAGAAGCAAAATTATTTAATCGAGAAATCAATGTTGTTCAACATCGAAAGAAATTCTTTTGGATATCAACGATTATGGTTGTGCTAGGAATCGTTTCCCTTGCCTTATTTAAATTAAATCCAGGTATCGATTTTACAAGTGGTTCAAGAATTGAAATTTTAGCTGAAACTAGCATCACTACAGATGAAGTAGAGAAGGAGTTTGGCAAGCTTGATCTTGAAGTGAAATCGATCGTTTCTTCAGGGGAAAATGGAGAGATGGCCATTGCGAGATTTGATAGAGTATTAAGTAAAAACAAAATTGCTGAAGTGAAAAGCCATTTTGTAGATACTTATGGCAATGAGCCAAACGTTAGTGTTGTTTCACCAATTGTTGGTGAAGAGCTCGTGAAAAATGCGGCTTACGCTGTCGCCATTGCTTCTATATTTATGATTATTTATGTCACTATTCGTTTTGAATTCTTTTTCGCTATTACGGCGATAATTGCTTTATTACACGATGCTTTCTTTACGATCGCGATTTTTAGTGTTACGCAAATTGAATTTGATATAACCATTGTGGCAGCGATTCTTACAATTGTTGGTTATTCTATAAATGATACCATTGTTACTTTTGACCGAATTAGAGAGAATTTAAGGAAAAAGAAAAAAATTAAATCGTATAAAGAGCTTGCTAGCGTTGTTAATCGAAGCTTAGTACAAACGTTTGTACGTAGTATCAATACGTCCATTACCACATTAATTGCTGTATTAGCATTTTTATTTCTAGGTGCTGAATCAATTGGTGGATTTGCAATTGCTTTAACGTTTGGTTTATTAGCTGGTACGTATTCGTCACTTTTCTTAGCCTCACAATTATGGCTTGTATGGCGAGGAAAAATGATTAAGAAAAAACCAGTTGATTTTACAAAGAAAAAGCGTGTAGAAGGCCCACAAGTATAGACAATAAGGAGAGGCTCTCATCAAACGTCTAGGTACGTTTGGTGTAGAGCCGTCCTTGCTTTTAAAGTGTTTTTAGAAAAGGGAAAAAGGGTATATAATACTGCGTTTGTTAAAAGGAGGGGAATATGTGAGAGGTCAAACATATGTTATATTTACCATTGTTTTTGTGATTATCGTAGCAGTATTTGCCGTTACGAATGTGGAGACAGTGGAGGTCAATTACCTCTTTTGGTCCGCGGAATCACCGTTAATATTAGTCATTCTATTTTCCGTACTAATGGGCGGTTTAATAACTGCAACAGTAGGGTTAATTAAGATGTACCGTATGCAAAGAGAAATGAAGCGCCTTGAAGCTGAAAATTTCAACTTGATGAACAGGTTAGAAGAAGAAGGTATTTCACACCCTAAAGAAGAAAGCGAAGCGCTTCAATTAACTGAGGAGAAAGAAAAGTAGTCTTTAACTAATTTCATGACAAAAAATATAGAGGAAATGTAGTTGCTCCCCCTGTAACTATTTATGTATAATGGATAGGTCAGGGGGGTAAATTATGTTGGCAAGCAAGGCAAATTGGAATTTTATCGAACAAGAAATAGCGAACGTAGAAAGGGACAACGACTCCCTGTCTATTTCCCCTATCATTGAAAAATTACTGGTACAAAGAGGGGTTACGACGAAACAAGCTGTATCTAAATTTTTAAAACCAGATTTAGAAGATTTACATAGTCCAGATAAACTTCTTTCCATAGATAAAGCAGTAAAAAGAGTGAAATTAGCAATTGAACAAGGTGAAAAACTACTTGTGTTTGGTGATTATGATGCTGATGGAGTTACTGCTACGACGGTTTTGATAAAGGCATTACAAGAATTAGGTGCTCTGTGCGACTATTATATTCCGAATCGCTTTACAGAGGGGTATGGTCCAAATGAAGCTGCTTTTCGACAAGCACATCGAGAGGGATATACACTTATAATAACAGTAGACACGGGTATTGCCGCTATGGAAGAAGCAAAAATAGCGCAAGAATTAGGCATGGATGTAATCATCACAGACCATCATGAGGTTCAAGAAAATGTACCAGAATGTTATGCGATTATTCATCCTAAATGCTCACCTGATTATTTGTTTCAGGAGTTAGCTGGCGTTGGCGTAGCATTTAAATTTGCGCAAGCATTGCTTGGATATCTTCCCAAGCAATTGTTAAGTTTTGTTGCAATAGGTACTGTAGCAGACCTTGTACCGTTAGTGGATGAAAATCGTATATTGGTATACAACGGCTTAAAAGAATTAGCAAACACCACCAATCCAGGTTTAAAAGCTTTAAAACAGACTGCTAACATTAACGGTAATGTAACAGAAGAAGATGTGGGTTTTTCTATCGGGCCCAGACTAAATGCTGTAGGAAGACTTCAATCAGCAGACATGGCAGTAGAATTAATGCTAACCGAAGATCCACAAGAAGCTATAACCATTGCTGAAGAAATGGAAGAGATAAATAGCGAAAGACAACAAATTGTGCAAAAGATTGTAAAAGAAGCAGAGCGATTACTATCTGATAAAGAGCAGCAAGACGTTATTGTTGTAGCAAAGGAAGGTTGGAATGAAGGGGTATTAGGAATTGTTGCTTCTAAGCTAGTTCGTAAATGGGACAGACCAGCAATTGTTCTGTCTATTAAACCAAATGAAGGAATTGCAAAAGGATCTGCCAGAAGCATCCCAGCTTTTGATTTATTTCACAATTGTATGCAAGTAAATCATTTATTCGAGCAATTTGGTGGACATTCTCAAGCAGCAGGGATGACATTAGCATTAACGAATGTTCAACCGTTGGAACTAGCTTTAAACAAACAAATCGCTCAACAATTAAGCGAGTCAGACTTCAAACAAGAGTTAAACATTCATGCCACTTTACCTGTTTCACAAATAAATATTCCTTTAATTAAGGAAATTCAACAATTAGCTCCATTTGGAATGCATAATTCGAAACCGTTGTTTCATATAAAAGCTATACCAGAACAATCAAGGCAAATTGGGAGTATGAAAAATCACCTTAAATTGCAGTTCACAGAAAATAATCAACAACTTGATGCGATCGGTTTTGGCTTTGGAGAGTTGTACAACTACCTTACTCCTCATACGCCTGTTAACATCGTAGGCGAGTTAAGCATTAATGAATGGAATGGCAGTCAAAAACCACAGCTAATGATTCAAGACTTGTCTATTGATGAATGGCAGCTGTTTGATCATCGTGGAAAGCGGCAAGCAAATTTAAATGAATTTATTCATTCATACTCATCTGTTTTTAGTATAGGAGATCGTACCCGTGCGGAGTCTTTAGGAATCCCTCATAAAGATTATCAAGACGACTGGTCTTCGTTGGAAAATGTGGATACATTAATTTTATTTGCACTGCCATCAAACTTAAAAGACTTAGAAGCATTACTGAAACAAATTAAGCCAAAAAATATTCATCTGTGTTATTATGTAAAAGATAGCATTTATTTGCGTGCTTTTCCGTCTAGAGATGACTTTAAAAAGATGTATATTTTTTTACAACAGAAAAAAGTAGTATCCATTGATAAAGATTTACCTCCATTTGCACAAACAAATGGTTGGAGCAAGGATAAATTGTTGTTCTTAATTCATGTGTTTTACGAACTTCATTTTATACAGATAGAAGGCAGAATAATACAGGTTGAAGAAAAGCCATTAAAAAAAGATTTGCAGGAGTCAGCAACATATCAGAAACGTTTACAGCAAGCTGAGATTGAAAGGAAATTGTACTACTCAAATTACGAGCAATTAAAAAAACATTTTACAAACTGTATGGAACATTTGGGAAGCCCCAAGGAGGAACAAAGCTATGGATTATAAAAAATATATTAAAATTGTGGAAGATTGGCCAAAGAAAGGAATTAAATTTAAAGACATTACACCATTAATGGCAAATGGGGAAGCCTTTCATTCAGCAGTAGACGAAATTGTGGATTACGCGAAACAAAAGGAAATAGATGTCGTTGTAGGTCCAGAAGCAAGAGGATTTATTATAGGGTGTCCAGTCTCTTATTCGTTAGGAGTTGGATTTGCGCCAGTGAGAAAAGAAGGAAAACTTCCTCGTGAAGTCATTAAAGTGGATTACGGTTTGGAATACGGAAAAAATGTCTTAACCATTCATAAAGATGCGATTAAACCTGGTCAACGTGTATTAATTACAGATGATTTATTAGCAACAGGGGGGACGATTCAAGCAACCATTCAGTTAGTAGAAGAACTCGGAGGTGTTGTTGCTGGATGTGCATTTATTATTGAATTAAGTTATTTAAACGGAATGGACAAACTAAAAGGCTATGATGTACTATCTTTGATGCGTTTTTAATCGTGCCAATTAGGTCTGACGATAAGCCCTCGTTAGGCCTATTGTTATTACTGATATACATAACCTGGTCAACCAAGGGGTTGATCAAAGCTTAATGAATGCTAACAATACATATCATACATTCCCTTATTACCAAGATGGCTATTAAAAATGCATCTCAGATATATTGTCAAATTAAATGATAATAGCGATGAGAATAGTGAAAAATTTCCAAGTAATCTTTTTTAAAAGCCAGTATACTATATTTTTAGGCAAGTACATTTACTCAAACTCGATTTTTTTCTAGTTGGCTGATTCTAACAATGGACACATGTATTTGAAAAGCATATAATGAAACTATTTAAATAACTAAAAATTAGACTCGATTTCGCGAATAAAGGTGATTTTTTATGGCAAAAACCGATATAATGACAATAGATGATATTTTAAATAAGGCAAGTCAGTATCTGTCGGAAGATGATACTGCTTTTATTTGCCAAGCCTATGAATTTGCCGAAGAAGCTCATGCTGATCAATTTAGAAAGTCGGGGGAGCCGTATATTATCCACCCTGTACAGGTAGCAGGAATATTAACGGAGCTCGGGATGGACGCTGAAACAATCGCAGGAGGATTTCTTCATGATGTGGTTGAAGACACGGATGTGACTGTGGAAGAAGTGGAAGAAGCATTTAATCATGAAGTAGCTATGCTAGTTGATGGGGTTACAAAGTTAGGGAAAATTAAATATAAGTCAAAAGAAGCGCAGCAAGCAGAAAATCATCGAAAAATGTTTGTTGCCATGGCGAAAGATATCCGTGTGATTTTAATTAAATTGGCAGATCGTTTGCATAATATGCGTACTTTAAAACATTTGCCTCCCGAAAAACAGCGTCGTATTGCAAATGAAACGCTAGAAATTTTTTCACCGTTAGCACATCGATTAGGAATTTCAACCATCAAATGGGAATTAGAGGATACGGCATTACGCTATTTAAATCCTCAGCAATATTATCGAATTGTTCAATTAATGAAACAAAAAAGAGATCAGCGTGAATCATATATTAAAGAAGTCATGGATCAAGTTTCCAAACAATTAAGAGAAATGAATATAGATGCTGAATTATCTGGCCGTCCAAAACATTTATATAGCATATATCGGAAAATGGTAAAACAAAATAAACAGTTTAATGAGATATATGATTTGCTTGCTGTGCGCATTTTAGTTAATAGCATTAAGGATTGTTATGCTGTTCTTGGCATTATCCATACTTGTTGGAAGCCGATGCCTGGGAGATTTAAAGATTACATTGCTATGCCAAAACCAAACCTGTATCAATCATTGCACACGACCGTTATAGGTCCAAAAGGTGACCCGCTAGAAGTGCAAATTCGGACAAGAGAAATGCATGAAATAGCCGAATATGGAATTGCAGCTCATTGGGCGTACAAAGAAGGCAAGCAAGTTCAAAATGATAAAAAGTCTTTTGAAGAGAAATTAACTTGGTTTAGGGAGATTTTGGAGTGGCAAAATGATACACATGACGCAGAAGAATTCATGGAATCTTTAAAGGTCGATTTATTCTCAGACATGGTATATGTGTTTACTCCAAAGGGAGATGTTATTGAGCTTCCAGCTGGTTCCGTTCCCTTAGATTTTGCCTATAAAATTCATACAGAAATCGGTAATAAAACGATTGGAGCAAAAGTTAACGGGAAGATGGAGCCACTTGATTATAAATTGAAAAACGGCGATATAGTTGAAGTAATGACGTCAAAGCATTCTTATGGTCCCTCTCAAGATTGGCTTAAAATAACCCAAACTTCTCAAGCTAAAAGTAAGATTAAGCAATTTTTTAAAAAACAGCGTCGTGAAGAAAATTTGTTAAAAGGGAAAGAAGCTGTGGAACGTGAAATTCGTAGCTTTAGTATCGAACCAAAAGATGTTTTAAAGCAGGATAATTTGCAGCGTGTGTATGAAAAATATAATTTCTCTAATGAAGAAGATATGTATGCAGCGGTAGGTTATCAAGGTATTACTGCTGCATCTATAGCAACAAAGTTAACAGAAAAATTAAGACAATCAAAAGAAAAACAACAAGCTCTTGAACAAACCATTGAAGAAGTTAAAACAGATGGAAAACAAAAGAAAGTCAGTAAACGGGATTCTGGAGTGAAAGTAGAGGGGATTGACAATTTACTTGTCCGTTTATCTAAATGTTGTAACCCAGTACCAGGCGACCAAATAGTAGGATATATCACAAAAGGAAGAGGTGTATCCGTTCATCGAGCTGACTGCCCGAACGTGCAGACAGAAGAAGCTAAGCAACGATTTTTGCATGTCGAATGGGAAAATAATCGTACAGAACAGAAACAATATCATGTAGATTTGGAAATATCGGGCTATGATCGACGAGGATTAGTGAACGAAGTGCTACAAGCCGTAAATGAAACGAAGACGAATATAACTTATGTGAATGGTAGGTCAGACCGAAATAAGATGGCAATTATTCAAATAACCATTCTAATTCATAATACAGCACATCTTCGAAAAATAGTCGAGCGCATTAAACAAATTCCTGAAGTGTATTCCGTAAAACGAACATTGCATTGATGTACATTGTATCTTAATAACGCAATAATACGCTTCGTAGCTAAAACGGAGATAGGCAAAGAGTGCTGTAAAGAGTTTGAGTAAAGAATACCCTTGCTATAACGAGGATGCTTAAGTCCATCCTTATGTGGCGCTATCTGGACTTCATTGCATACCAACTACAGTATTATGAAAAGGAGTATAGTATGAGAGCAGTCATTCAACGTGCAAAAGCAGCGAGCGTTTCAGTTAATGATTCCGTTATTGGACGAATAGAACATGGGTTTGTTGTATTGCTTGGCGTAACTCATGATGATACGATCGAGGATGCAACTTATTTAGCTAATAAAATCGTCCATCTGCGTGTTTTTGAAGACGAACAGCAAAAGTTAAATTTATCATTAAAAGATATAGAGGGAAGTATTTTATCTGTTTCACAATTTACATTGTATGGGGATACAAAAAAGGGGCGTAGACCAAATTTTATGAATGCAGCTAAACCAGAAAGAGCAAATGAGCTGTACCTTCAATTTAATCGTTTAGTTACAGATGAAGGTGTTCATGTAGAAACTGGGGCATTTGGGGAAATGATGGATGTCCAATTGACAAATTCAGGCCCTGTTACGTTAATTTTAGATAGTAAGCAAAGATAAGCTATGAACCGCATGGAATAGGTTGTACTCTAAAGAGAGTTCAAAAGTGATTTCATGCGGCTTTTATTTGTATAACAGTTTCACTATTCAGCTTTACCAATCTCAGAACGTGCGAAATAGGAACCTAACCCTTGGATGATGCCAGACACAAGCTTCTTCTGGTACATCGTCGTTAGAAGACGTGATTCTTCTGCTTTGTTGGAAATAAACCCTAATTCTAGTAAGATAGCTGGCTTCAAATTTTGTCTAAGTACTAAAAAATCTCCAAATGATGTACCACGATCATCTGTTTGAACAGCATGGAATACTTTCTTTTGGATCGAAGCAGCTAACTTTTGATTTGCTTCTTTGTAGTAAAAGGACTCGATACCAGTAACATTAGGTAAGTTTGGTACGCTGTTGTAGTGTAAGCTGATAAATACATCTGTATCAAAATTGTTGCTGTAGCTAATTCTGCTATTTAAAGGGATATAATCATCATTTCTTCTTGTTAATCGGACATTTGCACCGAGCATGGATAGTTCATTTGTTAATTCTTGAGCTGTCAAAAAAGCCACATCTTTTTCAAATACGCTGCTTGCACCTATCGCTCCAACATCTCTTCCGCCATGACCAGCATCAATAACAATCGATTTGTTAGCAAAACTGCTTTTCATAGGGAGGGGGGCAGGTTCAGTAAGGGCTTTATATACGAATCCATGTATCGCTTTATCTTCTATTTCGTACCAGTCCCCTTTGGAAGAAAGAACTTGAAACGAACTTCCTTTCTTTGCAAAATTTGCTATAGGAGCATCCGTGGATGGACTACTACGAATTTGGGTATTATCATGGGGAATAGTGATTGTAGACGGTGTGTCCACTTGGTCTTTGATGCTAATATATTTAGCATGAACCCAATCGACGCTACTATCATCTAATTGTATTTCTACCCACTTTACTTGCTGTTTTATCAATGTAAATGCTGTTCCATCATTAATTTGTGTTATTATTTGAAATTCTGTTCCAGGCCCTGAACGCATATGCACGTTATCTTCTGTAATAGTACCTTGTTGTGCAAAACTAACAGATTTGTCCGAATTGAAAGTAAACAACAGTACTAGAATGGAAATAGCCATTATACGTTTATTCAAAAAGACACCTCCTAATTGGTAACGTTATCAATGATGGTTAATTACAAACTTTCTACTAAGTATAATAAAAAAAATGAATGGAGGCAAAACTAAGAAAGAGGAGGATACGTATATGCATAAATCAAAAAAACAGTGGAATGCTCATCGACATACGGACTTGTTTGGAGTGAATTTACATCAGGTTATGGAGTTAGTAGAAGCGGAAGCAAATCATATGGAGATGGCAGAAGAATTAGGTTTATCGTTAAGGGAAATTCATGTATTAAAGAAAAAGATCAATCGTGCTTGACAGAATGGCTTTGAACGATTATTATAATATACATTCCTTTGTATTGGTTAGGTGCGGTACTTTATTCAAATACGATTGTCTACCTAAACTAATTTTTATAATGTAGGTTTGGAGACTATTATTATTAAACGATAATTTCTTGTTTGTATGGAACAAATTATATCTGTAAATGAACCGATGACGGAAACAGTAGTTGGTTGCCGAATTGACTAGAGAAAAAATGCCAATGGCTGGAAGCATTTTACATATTCGCCCAATGAAAGACGCTCCAGAGGTTTTATATCGAATTTCAAGTAGGTATAAACGTATCGCAGGCGTTAACTGCATAGAGCGGATGTTATGTACATCAACTAGGGTGGCAACGCGGGTTAAACTCTCGTCCCTTATTTATTGAAAAATAATGAGGGGACGGGAGTTTTTTATATTATTATAGTTATATGGTTGATAGTAAAAAATGATAGCTTTTACATAAAGTGCTTCATGGGGGTTTTCTTTTATTCCACAGGGATTGTTTAAATGAAAAAATTGGGATTTAGGCGTTGCTATCTTCCCGTTTAGACTTGCCCAGCTCACATCTTTCAATGCTTTAAGAGCGAGTCTTACAGCATTTTTACTTATATTCGGGATAAACCCATTATCAATCATATCGATGATGATTTTAATTTCTACATCTTATTTAAAACATAAGCTATACAATGACTAATAGGAGGTTAACAAAATGAGCTATAAAGCGCCACGAGGTACGACTGACATACTACCTGAAGATGCAAAAAAATGGCGGTGGGTAGAAGAAACAATTAAACAGGTATGTCACAAATTTCATTATGAAGAAATTCGGACACCTGTATTTGAACATACGGAAGTGTTTCAACGCGGGGTCGGTGATACAACAGATATTGTTCAAAAAGAAATGTACACTTTTGAAGATCGAGGTGGGAGGAGTATTACTTTACGACCAGAGGGAACAGCTCCTGTCGTTCGTTCTTTTGTACAGCATAAACTGCACGGTTTGGCAAACCAACCAACAAAACTTTATTACTTTGCAGAAATGTTCCGATATGAACGTCCACAAAAAGGGAGAATGCGACAATTAAATCAATTTGGAGTAGAAGTATTGGGTAGTGCTGATCCAGCTGTCGATGCAGAAGTTATTGATTTAGCAATGACTTGCTATCAAAAAATGGGCTTAACATCTTTAAAATTAGTAATTAATTCACTCGGAGATAAAGAAAGTAGAGAAAATCATAGACAAGCACTTATCGCGCACTTTACACCGCATAAGCATGAACTCTGCTCTGATTGCCAAACGCGTCTACAAAACAATCCGTTACGTGTACTAGATTGTAAACAAGATCGGGATCATCCAGCAATGCAAACTGCTCCTTCTATTTTAGACTATTTAAATGAGGAGTCTGAAGCCTATTTTGAACAAGTTAAAGACTATTTGGATAAAATCGGAATTCCCTATGAAATAGATAAAAACTTGGTTCGCGGTCTAGATTATTACAACCATACGGCATTTGAAATCATGAGTGAAGCAGACGGATTCGGTGCGATAACAACTTTAGCAGGTGGTGGTAGATACAATGGCTTAGCTGAAGAATTAGGAGGTCCAAACACGCCCGGAATCGGATTTGGAATGGGGCTTGAACGATTGCTTATGGCATTAGAAGCTGAAAATCAAGTTATCCCTGTCGATCGTTCATTGGAAGCTTATGTCGTAGCAGTTGATGAACAAGCACAAAAAGAGGCCGTAATGCTCGTTTCTAAACTGCGCAAGCATGGTGTCCAGGTAGATAAGGACTATTTAGGAAGGAAAATGAAGGGGCAATTCAAAGCAGCTGACCGTTATGCAGCTAAATATGTATTAATTATTGGAGAAAGTGAGCTTGAAGAACAGACGATTACGGTAAAAGAGATGAGCACAGGAGAGCAAACAACGGTCGCTAAAGATCAAATAATTGACGTGATGAAGGAAAAGTGTGTAGGAGGAAGAGAACATGAGTAAGCAGCAACGTGTAATGGCGGGTTCACTATGTGAATCTAATGTAAAAGAATCTGTCCTTTTAAAAGGGTGGGTGCAAAAGCGCCGCGATTTAGGAGGCTTAATATTTATCGATTTACGTGATGCTTCTGGTGTTGTGCAAATTGTCTTTAATCCAAATCATTCACAAAGAGCGTTAGAAATTGCTGAAAATATTCGCAGTGAATATGTAGTTGAAGTAGAGGGAACCGTTGTAAAACGTGATTCTTCAACGGTTAATCCTACTATGAAAACAGGAGAAATTGAAGTGATCGTTTCTACGATTACGATTTTAAACAAAGCGAAAACACCACCTTTTGCAATTCAAGATAAAGCAGAAGTATCCGAAGATTTACGATTATCTTATCGTTATCTTGATTTGCGCAGACAGCCATTGCAAGAAACGTTTAAATTAAGACATCACATTACACAGGCTGTTCGCCACTATTTAAATGAACAGCAGTTTTTAGAGATGGAAACACCTATTTTAACTAAAAGTACACCAGAAGGAGCGAGGGATTATCTTGTTCCAAGTCGTGTGCACCAAGGTGAGTTTTATGCTTTACCACAGTCGCCTCAATTGTTTAAACAATTAATTATGATGGGGGGATTTGAAAAGTATTACCAAATTGCTCGTTGTTTTCGTGACGAAGATTTACGAGCAGATCGCCAGCCTGAATTTACACAAATTGATGTGGAAACATCATTTTTAACAAGCGATGAAATCATGCAGTTAACAGAAGAAATGATGCAATTTGTTATGAAAGAAGTGAAAGGAATTGACATCTCCCTTCCATTAAAACGCATGCCGTATGATGAGGCAATGGCACGATATGGTTCTGATAAACCAGATACTCGTTTTGGAATGGAATTAATTCATGTTGGAGAGATTGTGAAGAAATCGAGCTTTAAAGTATTTCAAAGCGCTATTGAATCAGACGGTTTAGTAGCTTTGTTGAATGTAAAACAACAGGCAAAGACATATTCACGCAAAGATATTGATAAACTAACTGAGTTTGTTAAAGTGTATGGTGCCAAAGGTCTTGCATGGCTTAAAGTTGAAGGAGAAGAATTAAAAGGACCAATTGTCAAATTTATTTCTGAAGAAGAAAAAGCAGGTTTAATGGAAAAAGCACAAGCGGAAGATGGTGATTTGTTATTATTTGTTGCAGATAAAACCAATGTTGTTTACAATAGCTTAGGCGCCCTTCGTTTAAAATTAGGAAAAGAGTTAAACTTGATAGACAACACTGCATATCATTTTCTATGGGTGACGGACTGGCCGTTATTAGAATACGACGAAGAGCAAGGAAGGTATTTTGCAGCGCACCATCCGTTTACTTCACCGATTGAATCAGACATTGAAAAGCTGGCTACAGAGCCGGAAAATGTCAGAGCAAATGCATATGATTTAGTTTTGAATGGCTACGAATTAGGCGGTGGGTCTGTTCGTATTCATCAGGTAGAGCTGCAAAAGAAAATGTTTAAGGTGTTAGGATTTTCTGAAGTGGAGGCTAAAGAACAGTTTGGTTTTCTATTAGAAGCCTTAGAATATGGTGCTCCACCACATGGCGGCGTAGCCTTGGGGCTTGATCGAATTGTCATGCTTTTAGCTGGCAGAACGAATTTAAGAGACACGATTCTATTTCCGAAAACAGCTTCTGCTTCCGATCTATTAACAGATGCACCGAGCGAAGTGGACCCAGGTCAATTAGATGAATTGTCTATTCAACTTATTTCTCAAGATCAAGATAAATAGCTTTTTAAAAAAAACGAATGAATAAAGCATTTGTACCATCTTGCAAATAGTTTACTTATATCTTTTGGGGTGAAGCGTGCAACGCTTTCTAACACTATAGGGGAGTAGAAGTTTTTAGGGTAAATAGTATAAGAAAAACAAAGGCTTGGGGATAAGCCAAGTTCTTCTAAGATATCGTTACTATGTAAATAAAACAAGAAGCTACAAAAAATGGCATGTCGTGAATATTTGCTATTGAACTGTTTTTTAGGAATAGAAGTAAAGTGCAGTTAAAGGATTGATTTTTACAGAAGCGACATGTTAAAATAAATTTACAATAAAGTCGATCCTGATGTGTTCGTCCATGAAAAAGTGTTTTGACCGAACACCTTTATAAAAGGGAGCTTGTTGGTTTCTATGTTGCGTGCACGCCTTACTTACAGGAAGCACAATATATGTAGAACGGAGCACCCACCTGCCATGAGCGGGATCAAAACTTTATACTGGACGGCACGATCGGGAGATAAAAAAACCTACATTGCTTAAAGGAATTTTCCTTTAGTAATGTAGGTTTTTCAGTTTTGCATACATTCAATTAGATCCTTGCGCTAATTGTTGCAAATTTCCATTTTTATCCATTCGAAATGCTGGTGCAGTCCTCATATCTTGATCTTCTAACACAGTCATTTTTCTCGCCCTATCCATAATTTGAATAAAAGCTTGATAGTCCTCCTGCATCGTCGCTAATTGCGATTTTGTTTGTTTTAATTCTTGAGTCAATCTATCTACTTGTTTTTGTAATTCTTCTTTTTCATTTTGAACGTGTTCAAGTGATGCTTGAGATTGATTTGAATGTAACGATTGCTTTTCTAATTCTCTTAAAAAATGAATGACTTTATCCATCGTTACGTGAGAATTGGAAGAATTGACGTTTATAGAAGTTTCAGTTGATGTTTGAAACTGCTCCGTCTCTTGATGTTTTGTGGCTGATGAAGCTACAAGGGTTGGTTTATTTTCTACTTTTTCTGCTCTAGCCATAGCCCGTTTCTTTTCTTTTCGCTGACGTTTTGCGAGATCAATAGCATTTACATACTTATTGCGTATTTCTGCATTCCAACGAAATCCACATGCGGCAGATGTACGATTTAATTTATCTCCAACCTCTTCAAAAGCATTCAGTTGCGTACTTCCTTCTCTAATGTGACGTAAGACGGTTTCTGCCAATAATAGATCATCTTCATGTGACCATGCATCTTGTCTGACCTTAGCCATTTTGTTTCCACTCCTTTTTTTACTGTATCAAAATATAAACTGTTAGGTTTTATCATATTAAGAAAAACAATAGCTTTCCCGTCAAAGTTGGTGAAGCGTCATGTTTTCTAATAACAATCAAAGTTTGAGAAAAATAGTATACAAGATCATATTTGCTTTTATTGTTACCAAAGAAGTTTCAACTTATACCTAAAATTTTATTTATACTAAAAGAAAGTATAAATTTTTAGGGTTTATCGTAAAAGAAAAACAATATACCTTTCGCCATAATACTTGACAGGGGGCAGTTCAGACAAGACAAGTTTTTCTAATCTTTCTTTATTCTCTCATAAACTTGTTTCATAGCTTGTTCAAATTTCCCTGTAGCTTTAGGTTCATAGTATTGCTTATGTTTGATTGCCTCAGGTAAATATTGTTGCTTTACCCAACCACTCTCATGGTCGTGTGGATACTGATACTGTGTTCCTCTTCCTAATGTTTGTGCACCAGCGTAATGAGCATCTTTAATATGAGCAGGAACTTCTCCGCCTTTTCCGCTGCGTACATCTTGTAAAGCTTTGTCTAAAGCTTTATAGGCTGAATTGGATTTTGGAGATAAACAAAGTTCAATAATTGCAACAGCTAATGGGATTCTAGCTTCTGGAAAGCCCAACCTTTCCGCAGCTTGTACAGCTGTTAACGTCCGTGGCCCTGCTTGTGGATTGGCTAATCCAATATCTTCATACGCAGTTACAACCATTCTCCGCCCGATACTTTCTAAGTCACCAGCTTCCACTAATCTGGCTAAATAATGAAGTGCAGCGTCAACATCGCTTCCACGAATGGATTTTTGAAAAGCAGAAAGCACATCATAATGCGCATCGCCATTTTTATCATGTGAAAAACTCTTTTTTTGCATACACTCTTCCGCTGTTGTTAAGGTGATAGAAATTTGTTTCTCTTCAATCTCTGGTGTTGATGCTACAGCTAACTCCAACCCATTTAATGCTGCACGCAGATCTCCGTTAGCGCTAAACGCAAAATGATTTAATGCTTGCTCAGAAATGTAAATGGACGAGCTGCCGTAGCCGTTTACTTCATCTTTTAATGCACGTTGTATTGCTTTCTTGACATGATCCGTTGTTAGTCGATGCAATTCAAACAGATGACATCTGCTACGAATAGCAGGATTAATGGAATGATAAGGGTTGCTTGTTGTACAACCAATCATAATTACTAAATTACTCTCAAGATGTGGAAGTAAAAAGTCTTGCTTCGCTTTATCTAAACGATGTACTTCGTCTAAAATAAGTACCAATTGCCCTGTCATTTTTGCTTCTTCCACAACAATTTCCATGTCTCTTTTTTTATCTGTTACTGCATTTAATGTTTTTACTGGCATTGCTAAGCTTCTTGCTAAGGCTATTGCCATGGATGTTTTTCCCGTACCAGGCGGTCCAAATAATATCATGGATGCAAGTCGCTTAGCAGTTACCATCCGACGAATAATTTTCCCTTCGCCAACTAAATGCTCTTGACCAATAATTTCATCAATATGTTCAGGTCTCATTTGAAATGCAAGTGGTTTTTGTTTCATTTATACCGCCCTTTATAATATAATAATAAATTACTTATCTAACTTGACATTGTAATACAC
Source organism: Virgibacillus sp. (assembly GCF_013393565.1). Classification (NCBI taxonomy): domain Bacteria; kingdom Bacillati; phylum Bacillota; class Bacilli; order Caryophanales; family Bacillaceae; genus Virgibacillus; species Virgibacillus sp. Next base: position 16,646 of record NZ_JABXHF010000022.1, on the reverse strand, counting down.
ATACGAATGAAATGCATCGTATGCAATACTTTTGTATTCCATGCTATAATAACATGTATGAGAAAGTGTGGAACGTTATTTTAATTGAGGTGTTATATATGAAAATTTCAACCAAAGGAAGATATGGTCTTACTCTTATGATACATCTAGCAAAATGTCATGGCAAAGGACCTATTTCTCTAAAACAAATAGCGAAGGAAAATCAATTATCGGAGCATTATTTAGAGCAACTAGCCTCACCATTACGAAATGCCGGCTTAATTCGGAGTATTCGCGGTGCATATGGTGGTTATGTATTAGCTAAGGAACCAATGGATATAAAAGCTGGTGACATCATTCGTGTATTAGAAGGCCCGATTACACCTGTAGAAGGAATAGAAAATGAAGAACCAGCAAAGCAAGCTTTGTGGCGAAGAATCCGTGATGCAGTTAAAGACGTATTGGACACGACGACGTTAAAAGATTTAGCTGAGCATAATGATGATGAACCACAAGATGCTTATATGTTTTATATTTAATCGTAGGAAGGGTAGATTTTCTTGGAACATATATATTTGGATCATGCGGCAACGACACCTGTTCATCCACAAGTATTAAAACGCATGTGTGAAGTAGAAAAAGAGACTTTTGGAAATCCATCCAGCGTGCATGCTTTTGGAAGAAAAGCGCGACAACTTGTAGATAGCGCTAGATCCCATATTGCTAAACGTATTGGCGCTAACGAAAAAGAAATTATTTTTACAAGTGGCGGAACAGAAGCGGATAATTTAGCCTTAGTTGGCGTAGCTAGAGCCAATCGAGACAAAGGAAATCATATTATTGTAACTGCTCAGGAACATCATGCGGTATTACACACTGCGGAAGCGTTGGAAAAAGAAGGTTTTCGTGTCACCTATGTACCTGTAGATAGACAAGGGAAAATTGCGGTTGAGGATGTCATGGATGCATTGACAAGCGAAACTATTCTCGTTTCCGTAATGTATGTAAATAATGAAACAGGCATAATCCAACCAATTCAAGAAATTGCTGAACAAATGCAGCATCATCAAGCCTACTTGCATACGGACGCTGTGCAAGCTTTTGGTTTACTTGCTATTGATGTTCGTGAATTAAGTGTTGATTTACTAACTGTATCTGCTCATAAAATTAACGGTCCAAAAGGCATCGGTTTGTTATATACGAAAAAAGACGTACAGTTACAATCCTTGCAATATGGTGGTGAGCAAGAAAGGAAACGGCGTGCAGGAACAGAAGATGTTGCTCGAATCGTAGGCTTTGAAAAGGCTGTTGAGTTAGCAGTAGAACATAGGCATGAGCGAGCGGAACAATATCGAGTTCTTAAACAGCAATTTATCAACGGCTTACGGGAACAAGACATTGACTTTCGAATAAATGGTGACCAACAGAATACAGTCGCTTCGATTGTAAATATTAGCTTTCCAAACACGGCTGTAGAAGCACTCTTAACTAATTTAGACCTCGATGGTGTTGCTGCATCTAGTGGTAGTGCGTGTACGGCCGGGTCTGTAGAACCTTCGCATGTGTTAACAGCGATGTACGGTTCAGGGGATGAATGCACTACAAATTCGGTTCGATTTAGTTTTGGCCTAGCTAATACTCCAGAAAACATTCAGACTGCTACTAAAAGAGTAGCTAAGAGCGTGAAGCGACTGACTCAGTTATAAAGTAAAGGTCAGCAATACAAAATGTGAAGAGTAAAGACCCATAAATGGGCGAAAATGTATCAACAAATGTTTAAATAGTAAAAGGATGATTACAATGAATCAAGATACAAGAGTAGTTATAGGCATGAGTGGAGGTGTAGATTCTTCGGTAGCAGCTCTATTGTTAAAGCAACAAGGTTATGATGTGGTGGGGATTTTTATGAAAAACTGGGATGATACAGATGAATTTGGTGTTTGTACCGCGACAGAGGATTTTGAAGATGTTGTCCGAGTATGTAACCAACTAGATATCCCCTATTATTCCATTAATTTTGAAAAACAATATTGGGATAAAGTGTTTACGTATTTTTTAGATGAATATAAAGCAGGTAGAACACCTAACCCTGATGTGATGTGTAATAAAGAAATAAAATTTAAGGCGTTTATGGACCATGCATTGTCATTAGGTGCTGATTATGTTGCAACTGGTCATTATGCCAGAGTTCGTGAACAGAATGGGCGCTTTGAAATGTTGCGTGGTGTAGATGGCAATAAAGACCAAACGTATTTCTTGAACCAACTAACAGAAGATGTGCTATCAAAAGTTATGTTTCCGCTTGGACATTTACCGAAATCAGAGGTACGGAAAATAGCTAAAGAAAATGATCTTGCTACGGCAACGAAGAAAGATAGTACAGGTATATGCTTTATTGGAGAACGGAACTTCAAAGCATTTTTAAGTGAATATTTGCCTGCTCAGCCTGGAGAAATGCAGACGTTAGATGGCGTAGTGAAAGGACGCCATGATGGTTTAATGTACTATACAATAGGACAGCGACAAGGTCTTGGTATTGGTGGTGCAGGTGACCCGTGGTTTGTAGTTGGAAAAAATATAGCCGAAAATATATTATACGTAGAGCAAGGGTATAGTAATGAAAAGCTGTTTTCTGATGCTTTGACTGCAACAGATGTAAATTGGATCCAATCGGATAAATTAAACGAGGTGTTTACTTGTACTGCAAAATTTCGCTATCGTCAAGATGATAGTCCAGTAACGGTAACCGTGTTGGGTAATAATCAAGTTCATGTTGTTTTTAAAGAAAGTCAACGTGCTATTACTCCTGGGCAAGCTGTCGTTTTTTATGATGGAGAAATATGTCTTGGAGGCGGTACAATTGATAAAATTTATAAGCGTGAACGTCAACTTGATTATGTAGGTTAACAAGGAGTTTTTACAATGGAGAACAAGTTAAAACTAGCGATAAAAGCAATGCAGAATAACGAGCTGGAAGAGGCTGCGTCATTATTTGCAGAAATTATAGAAGAATACCCAGATGATCCCGTAGGGTATACTAATTTTGGGAATCTACTTTTGCATATGCAAGATACAGAGCGAGCACAACGTTTCTTTGCCAAAGCAATTGAATTAGATCCACATGCAGCAACTGCTCACTACGGTTTAGGAAATTTATTTTATGAGCAGTCGCTATACACGAAAGCGCAAAACCATTTACAGCAAGCTATAGATCTAGGATTAAAGGAAGCAGATGTTTATTATTTATTAGGGATGACATTTCAACAACAGGGTTATCACAAACTAGCATTACCATATTTATTGCGAGCTGCTGAACTGAATACAAATGAAGAAGAATTCCTGTTCCAATATGGATTAAGTCTTGCACAATGTGAGCATGTAAAAGAAGCGGAGGAAATCTTTCACAAAGTTCTTCAGTTGAATCAGAATCATAGCGATGCATATTATAATTTAGGAGTCATAGCTTTATTTAGAGAACAGGCAGAAAGAGCATTAAACTATTTTGAGGAAGCATTGCGCATTCAGCCTGACCATATTTTAGCTGCCAACGGTCGTAAGAATGTACAACCCTACCTTCATGAATCATAGGAAGAAGATGGAGTGTTTTGGATGGAACAAATAAAACAGCCAGCAGAAAATGAAAGCTATATTCGTGGCGAACTCCTTCACTTAATTTTTACAAACGAAGTGGAGCATTTTTCAATTGCTAAAATTAAGGTGTTAGATACAAACGAAACACTTGAAGAGAAAACAATTGTTATAAAGGGTTATTTTTATAATCTGCAGCCGGAAACTAGCTATTATTTTTTTGGGGTATTTGATAAACATCCGCGATTTGGCACTCAGTATAAAGTAACTTCATATAAAACATTTATTCCAGAGACGAAGGATGGTTTAGTAGCCTATTTATCCAGTGATCTATTCTATGGCATTGGCAAAAAAACAGCTGCCAAGATTGTGGATCAATTAGGTGAGAATGCAATTTCTAAAATTATTGATGATCCTGAAGCATTGTATGCTATATCTGGACTGAAGAAGAAAGCAGCCGATCAATTACGTGTTACTTTACAAGAAAATCAAGGCTTTGAACATGTTGCTATCTATTTAGCACAATATAATATTGGCTTGAAAATGGCACAAAAAATCTATCAAAACTATAAAGATGAAGCAGTTCAATTATTAGAAGCAGACCCGTATCAGTTTGTGTTCGATATTGATGGGTTTGGCTTTCGAACTGCTGATGAAATAGCTAGACAAATGGGGCTTCCAGCTACTCACCCGACTCGTATAGGAGCAGGTTGCATCTATGTTTTGCAAACTTCTATTCAGGAGGGGCATGTTTATTTGCCAATGGATGTTTGCATTTCATCTATTTGTTCGCTATTAAATACGAAAGAATTAACGGAAGCAATGGTAGTAGAAACTTTAACAGCTTTAAATAAAGATAAACAAGTAATTCTCCAAGATGGCAATGTCTACTTACCTTCTCTCTACTATGCGGAGGATGGATTTAGTTCTCATTTAAAACGCATTTTACAAAAGCCAATCGAGCATCAAACGCCGATAGCTGAGCTTATGAAAATCATTGGCAGTATTGAAGAAGAAGAAATTTTATCCTATGGAAAAGAACAGTTTACAGCGATCAACCAAGCTATTCATGCAAAGGTTATGATTCTAACAGGCGGTCCAGGAACAGGTAAAACGACCGTTATTAAAGGTATTCTAAAAGCGTATGCCAATATTCATGAGCTATCTTTACAGCCAAAAGATTACGAATATAAAAGTGACTTTCCATTCATCTTAACTGCACCAACAGGAAGAGCTGCAAAACGATTAAATGAATCTACTGGGCTACCAGCAATGACTGTACACCGCTTATTAGGATGGGATGGAAACCAAACTTTTGAAAAAAATGAGCATGAACAACTAAGTGGTAAATTTATTATTATAGATGAATTTTCTATGGTAGATATTTGGTTAGCTAATCATCTTTTTAAAGCTATCCCAGATGATATGCAAGTATTAATTGTAGGGGATGAAGACCAATTGCCTTCTGTTGGACCAGGGCAAGTGTTAGCAGACTTGCTAAGTACAAATAGAATACCATTTGTGAGGCTGACGGAAGTATATCGACAAAAAGAAGGCTCAAAAATTATTCAACTCGCTCACGAAATAAAAAAAGATGAGCCAATAAACTTAGGAAAAGATCATGATTTTAACTTTATCCAATGCGGAACAACACAAATGGGACATGTCATTACTAAAATATTTACGAAAGCTTTGGAGAAAGGATTTGAAACGAAAGATATTCAAGTTCTTGCCCCTATGTACCGTTCAGAAGCTGGAATTACTAAATTAAATCAAGAGCTTCAACAAGTAATTAATCCAAAGACAAACCAGAAAAGAGAAGTTCGCACACAAGAAGCAATCTTTCGAACAGGTGATAAGGTTATACAGCTTGTTAACCAGCCTGATGATGGCGTATATAATGGAGATATTGGAGAAGTAGTCGCTATTTTTCGAGAAGAAGAGAACACGGAACAAGAAGAACAGCTTGTCATTGCCTATGAAGATCGTGAAGTTGTTTATGAGCGGAAAGACTACCGTAATATTATGCTGGCATATTGTATTTCCATTCATAAATCACAAGGTAGTGAATTTCCTATTGTCATCATGCCTGTTGCTTGGGCATACCAACGCATGCTGAGAAAGAATCTATTATATACCGCAATAACAAGAAGTAAACAATCATTAATTATTTGTGGTGAGCAAGAAGCTTTTTTATACGGTGTAGCGACAAAGAATAAAAGTCATCGCTATACAACACTGACACAACTGCTCATGGAAAAATTAACTGTGCTTTATGAATCGAATATACATGCAAATTTGGAAGAGAATGATTCTAATCTTTCCCCTTATGACTTTATGTAAGAAGGAACGTATATTTTTATTTGAAATGGGTTAGCATGATAAATAACTAGTATTCAGTGAAAACCAGAAGGAGTATTAACGACATGCGATGCCCGAATTGTAATGGGAAAGATATTGGTAAAATAGGAATCCGGCAATACTACTGTTGGACGTGTTTTGTTGAGATGACGGTAGAAAATAATACACTGCTTTTACATCAAGTGGAAGCAGACGGATCATTAAGTTCGCTCAATGACTTATTTAATGAGGAAGAAAGAAGACTATATGGGAATAGTTAAAGGTTTGATTACACGCTACCTTTTGGAGGAAGTTAGCCATGTTTAATAGTCGTCAAAGCCTGAACTTCCTCTATTTTCTATTAATTGGTATTCTACTCTTCCTGTTTTTTTACTTAATGATTAAATTGTTTCCTTTCTATAAAGCAGTATTTTTACTTTTCTGGCATGTAGCAGCTCCGTTTGTTATTTCCTGTTTAATTGCTTATCTATTATACCCAGTTGTGCAGGCAATACATAAGTACCACATTCCTAAAGGAGTGGCAGTTTTAATCATTTACCTGCTTTTTTTTGGTTTAACAGCCTATTGCATATATCGTATTTATCCAATGGTTGTTGTTCAAGTGAGAGATTTAAATGAGCAGTTTCCACAGTTAATGAAAATGTATGAAAAAATGATTTATCAATTTTATGAGTATACATCCTTTTTACCCGAAAATGTGCATGATAAATTTGACCAATTTTTGTTACGAATGGAGAATACACTCGACCAACTCTTAGAAAGATTGATGAGTGGGTTTACCAAGGTCTTTGATCTCATCATCTTTTTAACGGTTATACCTGTACTTGTTTTTTATTTTTTAAAAGACTATGAAAAAATAAAAAAGTACGGGAAACAGCTAATTCCATCTAGGTTTAGAGCTCCATGTAGTCAAATTTGGCATGCAATTGATGATAGTTTAGGAAATTATATTAGAGGCCAATTAATTGTTTGTGGCTTTGTAAGTCTCACGTCTTTTGTTATTTTTAAATTTTTATTGCAACTTGATTTTGCGTTGTTACTAGCCATCATTATGGGAATAACAAATTTAATTCCTTATTTTGGGCCTATTATTGGAGCGGTCCCAGCAGTAGCTATAGGTTTTACTGTCTCAGGGAATATGGTCGTTTTTGTCATTTTATCCGTGTTTGTTATTCAGTTGATAGAAAGTAATTTACTTTCCCCGTATATTGTTGGAAAAAGTATTAATATTCACCCAGCCGCCATCATTTTTGCTTTATTACTAGGTGGGCAGTTGTTTGGTGTCGTTGGCATGATTATCGCGGTGCCATTAATGACTATTTTAAAAGTAATTATCACGCATTTATTTATATGGAAGGATTATCATTCCACTTCTAAGCAAGAAAGAGACTCTGCACCATCTTAATTGACATTTATGTCTGCCTTATTCTATAATTGCGCTTAACAAGGTTTATCATTAAAATGCGTTGAAGGTTCTGAGTACATGATCAATGCTTTTGTAGAGAAAGGGTTCCTTAGGCTGCAAGAACCCTTAAAGTTCACATCATGGAAAGCTGTTCTGGAGTGCGGTTCATTCCCGCCGGTTTGTATACCGTTATCAACAACAAGTGATGAATGCTGTTGTGTTCATAATAAGGGTGGTACCGCGATCAATCTCGTCCCTGCAAGTGCAGAGAGGGGATTTTTTTATTCTCTTCTATTTAAATAGGCAAACATCTTTGTTTTATTTTCCAAATTTAGTAATAAGTAAAGTTTTTTAATAGATGTATTGTTTTCTCAGAACAAACTTCGATCCAACATTTTTTACATAATGGTATAGGAGGAAAATTATATGAAGCAATTAACGTCAGCAGAAGTGAGGCAAATGTTTCTTGATTTTTTTAAGGAGAAAGGACATCGAGTGGAACCAAGTGCATCTCTTGTGCCAATAGACGATCCAACATTACTATGGATTAATAGTGGTGTCGCTACATTAAAGAAATATTTTGATGGTAGAGTTATTCCAGAGAACCCACGTATTGTTAATGTTCAAAAATCGATTCGTACAAATGATATTGAAAATGTAGGCTTTACTGCAAGACATCATACGTTCTTTGAAATGCTCGGAAACTTTTCGATAGGTGATTATTTTAAGCAAGAAGCGATCGAATGGGCATGGGAATTTTTAATAAGTGACAAGTGGATTGGATTTGAAGAAGATCGTTTATCCGTCACCGTGCATCCCGAAGATGATGAAGCGTATGACATTTGGCTGCACACTATTGGATTGCCCAAAGAGCGTATCATCCGTCTCGAAGAAAATTTCTGGGATATTGGAGAGGGGCCAAGTGGTCCCAATACCGAAATATTTTATGATCGTGGCGAAAAATATGGCAATAACTCGAATGACCCTGAGCTGTATCCAGGAGGAGAAAACGATCGTTACTTAGAAATATGGAATCTTGTATTCTCCCAATTTAATCATAACCCAGATGATACGTATACTCCGCTACCTAAAAAGAATATTGATACAGGGCTAGGTCTTGAACGAATGGTGTCCGTCATTCAAGATGTTCCAACCAATTTTGAAACAGATTTATTTATGCCGATAATAAATAAAACGGAAGCTTTAGCATCTGTAAAATATGGTGAGACTTCATCAGGGGATACGGCTTTTAAAGTAATTGCTGATCATATACGCACAGTCAGCTTTGCTATTGGCGATGGAGCAGTCCCATCGAATGAAGGAAGAGGGTATGTGTTACGTCGCCTCATTCGTAGAGCAGTACGCTTTGCGAAAGAGATCGGCATTGAAAAACCGTTTATGTATGAGCTTGTTGATATAGTGGCAGAAATCATGCAAGATTTTTACGCGCAAGTAGTGGAAAAGAAAGCATTCATTAAAAATATGATTAGAGCAGAAGAACAAAAATTCCATGAAACATTGCATGATGGTCTAGATATATTAACAACTATTATGGATCGTGAAACACAACGAGGTAGTACCATTTTCCCTGGTTATGAAGTGTTCCGTTTATACGATACGTATGGTTTTCCTAAAGAACTAACCGAAGAATATGTTCAAGCACAGGGATTTACTATCGATGAAGCAGGTTTTGAGAAAGAAATGGAAAAACAAAGGGAACGAGCAAGAAAAGCACGTCAAAAAGTCGATTCTATGCAGGTACAAGGAGGTGCGATAGCGAATATTGATGTATTAAGCGAGTTTGTGGGTTACTCCAACTTAGAACAGGATACTACTGTTGCTGCAATCATCCAAGGGGAAGAACAAGTAGAGCAAGCAAATGCTGGAGAAGAAGTATACTTGTTTTTACACCAAACTCCTTTTTATGCAGAAAGTGGGGGGCAAATTGCTGATCATGGTACGATTCGTACAGAATATGCGCTTGGATCTGTAAAAGATGTACAAAAGTCTCCAAAAGGACAACATATACATCGAGTATTCATTGAAAAGGGTAGTATTTCAGTAGGTGAAATGGTTACTGCGACAGTGGATGCATCGAAGAGATCGTTTATTGTTAAAAATCATACGGCAACTCATTTGTTACATCAAGCTTTAAAGGATGTGGTTGGAGAACATGTTAACCAAGCTGGTTCATTCGTAGCACCTGAAAGATTACGTTTTGATTTTTCTCACTATCAAGCCGTATCTAAGCAAGAATTAAAGCAAATTGAACAGATTGTAAATGAAAAAATATGGCAAGCTATTTCATTAGAAACTACAACAGAAAAGCTGAAAGATGCGAAAAAGATGGGAGCAACGGCCCTTTTTGGGGAAAAATATGGAGATGTAGTTCGTGTCGTTCAAATTGGTGACTATAGTATTGAATTATGTGGTGGCTGTCACGTTGTTAATACAGCTGAAATTGGCCTATTTAAAATTGTAACGGAAAGTGGAATAGGTGCTGGAACACGACGTATTGAAGCAGTAACAAGTAAGCAAGCTTATCATTTTATGTCAAATAAATTAGGCGTGTTACAACAGGCGGCCCAACTTGTAAAAGCAAAAGAAGAAGCGGTGCCTGAAAAAATTGAAGGACTATATAATGAAATAAAACAATTACAAAAAGAAGCGGAATCTCTGCAAGCTAAATTAGCAAACAAAGAAACTGCCAGCATGCTGGAAGAGGCTGATTCAATAGACGGAGTTCGTGTTTTAGCGAAACAAGTAGATGTGCGAGATATGAACCAGTTAAGGAATATGGTAGATGAATTAAAACAAAAACTTAATTCAGGTATGATTCTATTAGCCATGGAAAATAATAATAAAGTACAGCTAGCAGCAGGTGTATCCAATGATTTAATCGAACAAGGTTATCATGCTGGGCATTTGATTAAAAAAGCAGCACAAGCATGTGGGGGAGGCGGAGGAGGCCGACCTGACATGGCACAAGCTGGAGGAAAAGACCCTGCTAAAATTGAACAAGCGCTGCATGCTGCAAAGCTTTATATTAAAGAGAAGCAAAACTAATATATCATTTAGGATATAAAAAAGATATAATTCATTGTCTAAACATGTTACTATAGTAGAAGAGAAGCATATCGGTAATTTCTTGTTCAAAGATAATGATCCCAAAATCGAGGTGTCATGATGAGTTCAATTGATAAAACAATGAAATTTAATTTTTCAGAGGAACCGTTTGAAGAGAATGTGAAAGAGATTTTGTTTAAAGTACACGAAGCGCTCCAAGAAAAAGGCTACAACCCAATTAATCAAATTGTTGGCTATTTACTGTCCGGTGACCCTGCCTACATTCCGAGATACAATGACGCTCGTAATCTAATTCGTAAAATTGAACGAGACGAAGTTATTGAAGAACTGGTAAAATTTTATTTAGAGCAACAGAGGGCAGGTAGATAAATGAAGATATTAGGGCTTGATGTAGGATCCAAAACGATTGGCGTTGCTGTTAGCGACGCTTTAGGTTGGACTGCACAAGGAATTACAACTATTAAATGGAATGAAAATGTTTTAACTTCAGCGGATGATGCTTTGGGTGAAATTATAACAGAGTACGAAGTTGGAAAGGCTATTATTGGGTTACCGAAAAATATGAATGGAACGATTGGTGAACGTGGTGAAGCTTCCATTGTTTTTGCAAAACATATGGAGAAAAAGTTTCAAATTCCAACAGAACTCTGGGATGAGCGTTTAACGACAATTGCTGCAGAAAGAGTATTGTTAGAAGCTGATGTTAGTAGAAAAAAACGAAAAAAGGTCGTTGATAAGATGGCTGCTGTGATGATTTTGCAAGGTTATCTTGACCAAAAATAAAGGAGTGGAATAATGGCGTTAGAAGAAAAAGAAAGAATTATTATCCCAGATGAAAATGGAGAAGAGCATCTTTTTGAGGTATTATTTACATTTGATTTGGACGATACGAACCAGTCTTACATTGCAGTAACACCTGTAGAGCAATCTGAGGAAGAAGAAGTGGAAGTGTACGCATTTCGCTATGAAGAAAAAGATGAGGATGATTTATCATTATTTCCAATCGAATCAGACGATGAGTGGGAAATGGTAGAAGAGATGCTAAACACCTTAGCAGAGCAGGAAAATGAAGAATAAGTTGTAGTATAGTAATTTTGAGCTAATGTCCTTTTTGACATTAGCTCTTTTTTTGTTGTCTAGGAAATTAAAAAATTTTGCAGCTGTGGGTAAACTTACTAAGTTATTTAGCCACGTCCGGCTCCAGCGCCCAGCAACTAGGCGACTTCACTCCATTGCCCTACGATAAGTCATCATTGGTTCGTTCCTCACCGTGATTCCTTTATCTCAGTTGATTCGTTCCAGTCGCTACGTTGTTGAACGGGCGCTTGCGCCTTTGTGCCACTATAGGAAAGAATATAATGTTAAGCGTTCATTGGTTTATAGTTAACAACAAATTGGATGGTGTTTTACGCCATAAAGACTTGCTGGTAGCCAAGTTTTTTCTAATGAAAGTTGATTAAGGCTGGACATAAATCCCTTTGTAAAAATCTAAACAAAGGATATTTATACAAAAATAATGGCATCTAATAGCATATTTTAGTATAATATAGCGGATGAGGAGGGAAGATATATGTCCAAGCAGATAAAAACCAGCAAATTTAAGGACAACCTCAAGGCTCGCAGTGAAGAAGCTAAAACGGTTCGCAAAATTGTAACGATCATTATTATGACGCTATTAATTATATTGGTAATAGGGGGGGCTTCAGGTTACTTATATGTGAAATCTGCATTAGAACCTGTTAATCCTGGCAGTAAAGAAGAAATTAAGGTAACGATACCAATTGGATCTTCATCCTCTAATATTGCTAATATATTGGAAGATAATGGTGTGATTAAGAACGCACTAATATTTCGCTTTTACTTAAAATTTAATAATGAGTCCAGCTTTCAAGCGGGAGATTATGTATTTACTCCAGATATGGAGCTAAGTGAGATTGTCGATTCATTAAAAAGTGGTAAATTATTGGCAGAACCTGTCTATACGGTTACCATACCTGAAGGAAAAACGATAAAAGAGTTAGCAGAAATTTATGCAGAACAATTACCTTTGTCCAAAAAAAAGTTTTTAGAAAAAGTGAATGATCCAGATTATATTCAGGCATTAATGGAACGCTATCCATCTGTGCTGTCAGAAGATATTTTAAACCCAGAGATTCGTTCACCACTGGAAGGGTATCTATTTGCCGCAACGTATGAGTTCTTTGAAGAAGAGCCTAGTGTTGAAACAGTTGTCGATGAGATGCTAAAAAAGACAGAAAGCGTGCTATCCGATTATTTAGATGCCATCAAGGAGCAAAATTATACTGTTCACGAAGCTATAACGTTTGCCTCTGTTATTGAAAAAGAAACGGGCGCCAAAGACCAGCGTAAGAAAATAGCAGGAGTATTTGCTAATCGGTTAGAAAAAGGGATGAAACTTCAGACAGATCCAACTGTTTTATACGCGCAAGGGGAACATAAAGACCGAGTTTTGTATGAAGATTTAGAAATTGAATCACCATATAACACTTATTATATAGAAGGTCTTCCTGTTGGTCCGATTGGTAATTTTTCCGAGACCGCGCTTGAAGCCGCCCTTCACCCTGAGGAATCGAAGAATTTATATTTCTTACATGATAAAGATGGAAATATCTATTATGCAGAAACATTAGAGCAACATAATAAGAACAAGCAAAAACATATAAATTGAGGCATATTATCCCCCGGTCTTATGGATAGGGGGATAAATGCAATTTTTAGAAGGTAGAGGGGATTGTAATGAATGACAGCAATAGTGGTCATTACTTAGAAAAAATGATACCAAAACGAACCGCTTCTATTGAAAGGTTAGAAAAAAAAGCCAAAAATGATCATGTGCCAATTATGGATGTAGTAAGTATGCATTTTGTACAACAAATCATTCGTCTAAAACAGCCTAAGCGGATATTAGAGATCGGTACAGCAATTGGTTATTCTGCTTTACGCATGCTGGAAGCACAACCTAATGCAGAAATTATAACCATAGAAAAAGATGAGCAAAGATATCAAGAAGCCAAGGGGCATATTCGTGCTCACCAAGCTGAACAGCAGATAAAAATCTTATCTGGAGATGCCTTAGAAGTACTAAAAAACTTGCAAAACGAAGCATTTTTTGATGTAATATTTATCGACGCTGCTAAAAGCCAGTATCGTCGTTTTTTTGAGCTTGTTACACCCTTACTAGCAAATGAAGGTATTATCATTACGGATAATGTTTTATTCCGAGGATATGTTGCCAACGAGCGTATCGTTCCATCTAGGTATAAAAAAATGGTGGAAAAGATCAATGAATATAATCATTGGCTAATGCAACATCCATTGTTTACCACGACTATAGTACCTATAGGAGATGGTGTAGCAATTAGTAGCAAACAGAGTCAGAGTTAGAAGGGAGAAACCATTCGATGCATCATCAACCAGTAGTTATTGGGGTAGCAGGTGGAAGCGGAAGTGGAAAAACTTCTGTTACACGCTCCATATGCCAGCGCTTTTTAGAGCAAACCATTTTAGTTATTGAACAGGACTATTATTATAAAGATCAAAGCCATCTCCCATTCGAAGAACGCTTAAACACCAACTACGATCATCCATTAGCTTTTGACCATGACCTATTAGTTGAGCATATGCATAAATTATTAAGCGGTGAGACGATAGATAAACCCGTTTATGATTATAAGATGCATACACGCTCTCAAGAAATTATTCAAGTACAACCAAAAGATGTAATCATTTTAGAGGGGATATTAATTCTTGAAGATCCACGGCTACGTGATTTAATGGACATTAAAGTTTTTGTTGATACAGATGCGGACTTACGAATTATTCGCAGGCTTATGCGAGATATAAAAGAACGTGGAAGAACATTAGATTCTGTAATTGAGCAATATGTTCATAAAGTCAGACCATCACACTTACAATTTATTGAACCGAGTAAACGTTATGCTGACATCATTATTCCAGAAGGTGGACAAAATCATGTAGCCATTGACATTATGGCAACTAAAATAGAAAATATCCTTTTGAAACATAGTAATAAATTTAATGAAAAGTATTGAAAAAATATTCGAATTCTGCCATAGTAATGGTTAGTATAATTTTGAAAAAAATGGAGCGCTTACATTTTCGTCGAGCTCCTATTAGTTTGTGCTCAAAAAATATAAGTTAAAAAGTAGTAAACAAGAAGTACAATGTTGTAATTGTACTTAAAGTGAGAATATAGAACTAAAGTTTTGAGCATAGCCTAAAAAGAAACATGTCAAATTACATTAGTATGACGACGATATATTGAAGGAAGAAGAAGGAGTGGTTAGAATGACTGTAGAAAAAAGCTATTATATGACTCAAGAGGGGAAAGAGAAATTAGAACAAGAATTGCATTATCTAAAAACAGAACGCCGTCAAGAAGTGGTTGAACGTATAAAAGTGGCTCGAGACTTCGGTGATCTTTCCGAGAATTCAGAGTATGATTCTGCAAAAGACGAACAAGCTTTTGTGGAATCTCGAATTGCACAAGTGGAAAAAATGATTCGTAATGCAGTTATTATAGAAAATGATAATCAAAACCCGCACATTGTTTCTTTAGGTAAATCTGTGACGTTCCAAGAACTTCCTGATGGTGATACAGAAACATACACCATTGTTGGAAGTGCTGAAGCTGATCCATTTGAAGGTAAAATCTCTAATGATTCCCCAATGGCACAGAGTTTAATCGGAAAAGAAGTGGGTTCAGAAGTTTCTGTAGCTACTCCTGGTGGAGAAATATTTGTAAAGATTATCGAAGTTGAATAAGTAAGCAAAAAGATAGTGAGCCAAAGCGTTCACTATCTTTTTACGCTCAACAACTATGAGGGCTCTTATGGATTGACTCACTTTTATGAAAAAAGTTTGGGAGTCGATCCTTTAATACAAAAAACAATTATTTCACATAAGCAAGGTTTGGCTTAATACAAAAGGCAAATTTGTAGTTAGTACATAAATTGTTATATGCTAAGCATATTAATTCTTATACTAAATATGATATGATAGTAGGGTAATTATGGGAGGGTTGAGATAATGGGTGATTTTGATAGAGTTTCCCGTGTAGATAAATTTGAAAAACGAAGAAAAAATACTAAATCTATATCAATTTTTCTTATTATAGGTGCTGTTTTAGTCCTCATTCTGTTGGGAACTTGGATGTTTGGCGGTGGCGATGAATCCTCAGAAGAGAATAAAGATACTTCCAATGAACAGGCAGAAGCAGAAGATAACGGTACAGAAGATAATAAGGAAGGAGATAACAACGATCAATTTACTAGAGTAGAAGATGATGAGGACAACACTCAGTCTTCTGATAATGAAAAAGATGAACAAGATAATATAAAAGAGGAAGAACAAGCTGAAGATAATAGTTCAGTGGAAACAGAACAAGTTGAATCGTCAGATGATAATGTCGTGAAAGCTTTTACAGGTGATTGGAAGCCAATTGGAACAGAACAAAAAGGAACGCATACAACAAACTATAATGAAGGTTCTCAAGATAGAAAAGAAATCAAGACTGCTGTTACGCAGGTAACGGGTTTAGATAAAAATAGCATGGTTACACATTGGGTAGGAAATGGTGGAAGTCCGGAAAAAGTAGAAGCAACAGTTTCTGCAGAAGATAATACACAGATTTACCGTGTGTATTTAATTTGGGTAGAAGAAAAAGGCTGGAAACCAACAAAGGTAGAACAATTAAAAAGTGTAATTATTAACAGATAGATTTGGAGGTATTTGGATGACAATAGGAATTATTGGAGCAATGGATGAAGAAATTGCTTTCTTAAAAGATGCAATGTATATCAAAAAAGAGTTAGAAGTAGCAAACTGCTTATTTATTGAAGGACAATTATATGATAAAGAGGTTGTTTTGCTTCAATCCGGCATTGGTAAAGTGAATGCTGCGATGGCAACAACCATCCTGCATGAACGATTTGCTCCAAACTACATCATTAACACTGGATCAGCAGGAGGATTTGCTACAGATCTAGAAATAGGAGATGTAGTTATCTCGACACAAGTTGTCCATCATGATGTAGACGCTACGGCATTCGATTATGCTTACGGACAAGTGCCGCAAATGCCTGCAATGTATGATGCAGATGTTAATTTAGTCGCAAAAGTAGTAAATGTATTGACAGACCTAGACATCTCATATAAAAAGGGAATTATTGCGACTGGTGACTCG
>NZ_JABXHF010000021.1:0-40000 GCF_013393565.1 Virgibacillus sp. | reverse complement strand
TTAAAGGAGAACCTGCATAACGAATCTCTTTTCTTTTGACATAATGCGCTTGATGAAGGTGACCTAAGGCAGTATAGTGAAAGCTATGAAACAAATCAGCTTCTACGTATTCAGATCCTCCTATAGACAACGGTCTTTCTGATTCACTAGTATTCGCCTCGCTTTCCCCATAAGGGGTCACAAAAGCATGTCCTACAAATACATGCCTGGCATTTGGATCCATGGATGCTTCTATATGTTGAATAATTATTTTCATGGCATCATTATGCGTCCGAACGGTATCATTACCAAAAACATGGCGTACAATACTTGGGTCACAGTAGGGAATGAGGTAGACATGGACTTCTCCATACGCATCATGTAAGACTACTGGCCTAATTGGTTCTGAGAGGTTCCCTGCAATATGCAAACCATTTTCACGCAATATTTTACTTCCAAAATCAAGCCTGCTTGGACTATCATGGTTACCCGCAATTGCAAGAACCGGTATATTTAGCTCTAAGACGATTTTATCTAACGTTTCATCTAATAAATGTACAGCTTCTGTAGGCGGTACTGCTCGATCATACAAATCTCCTGCAATAATGACAGCATCAGGCTGTTCCTCTTCAACAGCTTGAATAAATTTTTTTATAATATATTTTTGATCATTGGTCATATATACGCCTTGCACAAGCTTACCAAGATGCCAATCTGCTGTATGAAAAAATTTCATCGTTAAAAACTCCTCCCCGTATACAAGCGTATTTTTAGCTGAAATACATTTAGAAGTACTTAAGCAATCTGATTTAGAAAATCGCTACGTCTTTATGGCGATAATGTCGCTTTGCTTATACTATAAACCATAGAGGTTTTATATTTTCCTATAGTGCAAAAAAGCTTATCCTAGCGTGGCGTTCGTTTCATAATATATAGTAACTCGCTCTCACCTAGTTTTCTATAATAAAATACATACCTTAAAACCATTTATGTATCAATGATTTGCCTTCCATTTTAGTATAAAGCAAATTCTAACATCAAACCAGTTTTCATTTTACACGATGTTCCTATCTGGATGTAGAATGTCATTCTTATTCTAATAATCCTATTACTTACAAATCGAAGCACGATCTTGCTTTTATGGATGGATGCAAATAACACCCTGTAATAAAGAAAAAAGCCTACTGATTGAAGAGTTATATTCCAGTAAGGCTAGATCCTATTGAAATTTTAAACTTTTAAGTACCACACTATGCTCCTTTCCCACTAGTGCCATTTAAAACATATCATTACAGCGTAACAAGCAACTTCTTGTGTGCAACATGGTTTGATCGCCAAGTTTACTGGTGCTTTTATTTCGTGCAACGAAATACGGCATATGGAAGCTTCTCTTTATACCTCTTCGTCAACGCTTGGTGCTGATGCAGTATATCTAATGCCTCATCTATCTCTGAATTTGAAAAATGAAAATCTTGTGCTTCATCTATCGTTATAGGTAATGGATTTAGGCTCGGTTGTTCAATATTAATTTGCTTAAAACTAGAATGAGAGAGTTTTGCACGCCATTCTGTTTCTGTTAATAAATGACGGAACCCATAAAATGATGCGATTGCATGCTTATCACTCTCTCCCACACTTTCATCAACCATTATTTCAACAGCTAGGAAACATCCATTAGATTTTAAAACATTCCTAATAGAAGCTAACGATTTTGATATATTTGTAAATGCTAAAACAGATTCCGAAAGAACAATATCAAACTGCTCATTCCAACACATCTGCTCTATATTACCTTGAACGACGGAAATGGGAACTTCGCCATCTAGAAATCTCTGCTTAGCTTTTTCCACCATGATCGGATGGATATCCATTGCTGTAACAGAACATGCATATTGATTCGCGATAAAAGCCGCCGTCTGTCCTGTGCCACACCCAATATCGAGTAATTTAGTTGTATGATCAATAGATTGCTGTGCTACTATTTCTTTTGTTAACTTTAGCCCTCCTGGATGGGCGCCGCCTACTCCAAGCTTAGCCAAACTTTCCAAATAATTCACACCTTCACCTCCACGCATTTAATATATGCGCCTCTCATTACATGCGATACAAGTCCCTATTTCTTCCGACATGCATATGCTATCAAAGTGACTTTTTCCAAAGGAGGTGCAGAAAAAATGGCGGGGGTTATTCGTACGGATAAATGGCTGCTGCATGACGATAACCAACCACTCCAAATTGCCAAACGATTAAAAAAATATTTTCCTAATGCGAAAGCAGAAGACGTTCTCCATCATCTGACAATATTCGGCATGAGTCGTTCAGCAGTAACCAAAAAACAAATACAGAAGATGCAGGAGGCAAATACATGGAAAATAGTTGCAAAAGATTATCAACAGTTGCAACATGATTGGGAAGGAGATAACATTCCTATTTTTATTCTTCCATCTGATACTGCGAACTATAAATTAAGGAAAGAATTTAATGGAAAGGCCGGGCTAAGCTTTAACGATAAAATTTTCTTATTTCTATCTGAGTGGAATACTAAAATGGAGATTCGAGCGCTCTTAACACATGAGTACAACCATGTTTGCCGGTTGACAAAATATAATAAACCAGAAAGTAAGTATACGTTATTAGATACGATTATTTTAGAAGGAATGGCAGAATACGCTGTTTACAAACGGCTTGGTGTAGAGCATACAGCTAGTTATATTGGAAAATATAGCGATGATGTATTACATCGGTTTTGGAACAAATACATTGCACCAAAAAAAGAACTAGAGCCAGAATCAAAAACATACTACCACTTACTGTATGGATCACATTTGTACCCAAAAATGCTAGGATATTGTGTTGGAGAATGCCTTGTTCGTACCTATGCGAGCAAACATGAATTGTCTTTAAAAGAGTTGTTTACGATTGAAAGTGATAAAATTGCTGAAACAGATATACATGACTAGCAGAAACTTACGTATGTTTTAGCAAACAACGAATCACTCTAGCCGTACAGTGGAATGAAGGGGAAATTCTTGGTGCCTCTAAGGGTGACCTCTCTTTTATCTCTATCTATCGTTTATTACAAGTGTATGGCTAGGCTCATTTTTCGATATGATAAACCGTTAAAGTTTTTATACTCATAGTATTAAAAATATCCGCGGGAAGATAACCATTTTATCCGCGGATATTTTATCCTATTAGTCTACTAAATTAATGTCTTTTACTTTTTTGAATACGATCAATAACAAAAAGAATGGTGCAAACGACAAGCATCACAAAGGCTGTAAAAATAAACGGTATCCCCCACCACTCGGCAATTGCTCCGGAGATAGAAGAGCCAGCGACAACTCCTAATGAAAAAAATGCATAAAATATGCCATATGCTTTTCCGCGGTCTGTTTTAGTAGAACTTTCTGCTACCATACGGTTCATGGAAGGAAAAACAAGTGCAAACCCGATTCCATACACAATCATTGTTAAAATTCCTAACCAAAATTGTGTAATGTAACTTAAAAATAACATCGAAATTCCTATTAATAAAATCCCCCCACCAACTAAAGTCAACGGTTGCGCTCGATCATAAATTCGATTAATAGGAGTTAAGAATACTATAATTGCCATAATTCCAAATGTGCTTAACAATGCTCCAGTTGCACTAGCATTCAACCCAATCGCTTCCACCTTTAAAGGTAAAGCAAACGCCAATGTTCCATTACTAATCATTAAAGCAAACGCTGCTAGGGAGGCTTGCAATAATAAAGGGTTTTTTAATAATGGAATGAAATGCTTGACATGAACTTTGGATCTATCTCTGGAAATAAATGATTCTTCTAAATAGCGAAGGACTAGAAAAGACGTCATGAAAAACAACCCTGCTACGAATAGAAACACATACTCTATCTGCCCGCGAGCAGCTAAAGCACCACCAACAGCTGGTCCTACAATGGCTGCAATTCCAATCGCTGCGCCTGTAAAGGCCATGGCTTTTCCTCTAGAACCAACCCTCGTCTGGTCACCTACATACGCAAAAGCAGAAGGAATTAAAAAACCACCAGCAAGTCCATGTAATAATCGAATAATAAATAACTGAGTACCTGTGGCAGCAAGTGGATATAACAGTAAAATAACCGTAACCGAGATCATACCAATAAACAGCATGCGCTTTCGGCCATACTTGTCAATCCAGTGTCCACCTAATATATTGCCGAACATGTTTGTTAATGAATAAACAGCTACAATTGCACCTGTTAATATATTTGAAGCCCCAAGACTTTTTGCATATGGAGTTATGATAGGCAATTGAATAAACGTATCAATAAATGAAACAACAATAATAAAATATAAAAGCTTTTTCACATATCTCTCCTCGCTTTCCAACCTATTATACCTAAATTCATAGGAAAAGCGATGACAAAAGTAGAAAAATGTTTATTCGTCACAGTTTTTTCAATATATGTTTCAAATTATATATTTATTGGTATTATATATATTGACTTATCCCTTTTTACGCTATAGGAGAGTATAAAATTTAAAGAATTATATAAGCAAAACAAACACGTTTTTTTCCATAAAGCTTGAATGGTAAGCCGAGTGTTTTATTGTTTCTTACAAGCAAGGAGTACTAAACGAGCACTTAAAAATCCATGGTGCATTGTAGCTGTTCTTATATTTACTAAGATAAACAGCACAGCTAGATACATCCATTGGGCATTTTTTAAAATATTTTCAGGGTTTAACTTAAGTTCTGAAGTTCTGTAAGGTGTCACCTCTGCTGTTTTTTGGTACGATAGAAAGTACAAACTTTTTAGTGGCGGGTTTCTTTCATTCCACAAGGATATGATCTATGATCATGCAGGGAGCCTTGCACATGTTTATTAGGAAAATCTAAAATAAAGAAGGCGATTATTAACTATGCATATCTGGAAAAAATATAAACAGACTTCATTTGTCATTAAAATGACTATAGCTTTCATTGCTGGAATCATTATCGGAGTAATATTTCAAGATCAGACAGATATACTCGAACCATTAGGTACGTTGCTCATTCACTTGCTAAGTTTAGTCGCTATTCCTGTTATCTTCCTGACAGTGGTGCTTGCAGTAAATAAAATGAAAATTCATCAACTCGGTCGTATGGGTGGCAAATTAATGCTATATTACATGGTTACGACTGCAGCCGCTGTGTTGTTAGGCCTCGCATTAGCTTTATGGATCAACCCAGGTACAAGCTTAACGCTTCCAGACACGCAAGTGGAAGAACCTGAAACACCAAGCTTTTCAGATATACTGTTACAAATTGTGCCTAAAAATATTTTCACTGCATTTACATCTGGAGATCTCATGGCTATCTTATTTATTGCTGTCATTATGGGAATTGCTATTTCTACCATGCGCTATGCGAATGACAAAAAAATGAAAGAATACGGTGACTTATTAAATACTTTTTTCACCGCGCTCAATGAAATGTTTTACAAGATTTTGCAAGGAGTCTTGTTATACGCCCCAATTGGAATTTTTGCTATTAGTGCAACTGCATTTGGAAGCCAAGGTTGGGACACATTCCAATTGTTATTAAAATTTACGGCGGTTTTTTATTTAGGTATTTTACTATTATGGATATTCGTATATGCAGGCTTTTTAAAATTGGCCAACGTTCCTGTCATTTCTTTCTTTAAGCAAACGAAGGAAGCCTATACCACTGCATTCTTTACATCTAGTAGTATTGCCTCCCTCCCTATTGCCATAAATTCAGCTAAAAAAGCAGGCATTTCGGAAACAACAGCTAACTTTGCACTTCCACTCGGTGCTGTTTTCAATTCCGACGGTGGGGCGTTAAGGATGGGTGTTTCATTGGTATTTGCAGCAAATATTACTAATTTAAGCCTCTCGCCGACAGATTTTCTAGTCATTATTATGATCGGTACTCTTCTATCCATAGGGACAGCAGGCGTACCTGCAGCAGGCTTAGTAACCTTATCAGCTGTACTAGGCATGTTCGGCCTACCACTTGAAATCGTCGCTTTAATTGCCGGAGTAGATGCGTTAATTGGAATGGCTGGTACTGCTTCAAATGTCATTGGAGATATCGTTGGAGCGACAGTTGTTGATAAATCAGAACGAAAACGAGCTGCATAAAGTATGCTACGTATATTTGAGCATTTTCTTCCCTTTATGTATGAACAATCGTGAACAGTATGCTTATATAGCATGCTGTTTTTCTTTCACGCACAATCCTATAGGAATTGCTTGGTAACATATGAACAATTATTGAATGTAAGGGTTATTGTCTTGAAAAATTACCCCCCTATCTATATAATAATAATGTGAAATAATTCACATTTAAAAGGAAGGGGTTTTACTTATGGAAGCAGAAATAAAAAAACAGCAATCGATCCAAAGTAATCAGTTGCTAAAATTAGAGTACGTATTAGGAATTGTTGCTATTATATCCGTTTTTATTTTAGGCAGCGTACTTCTAAAGACAGATATGTTATTTTTTAGACTACTCATTGGGGTGGGGCTTGGGTATACGTTAACACGTGCTTATACCGGTTTTGCTGGAAGCATTAATCGCGCTTATGCCACTGGTTCAACAAAATTGCTTCGAGCTATGGCATTAATGTTTTTTGTTACTACTTTAGCAACGACTACATTTTTATTGTATTCTAACCCTACAAACTACGATTTATGGATTAACCCAATTAATGTTGGTTTAATTGCAGGTGGGTTATTGTTTGGATTTGGCATGGCCTTCTCTTCATGCTGTGCGTCAGGTGTGTTAACCGATTTAGCGACAGGTTTTCCTAGAGCACTAATCACCCTTTTATTTTTTGGTATTGGCATTTTTATTGGATTTCCAATTCAGCATACGGCTAGTTGGGTTTCTGATTCATGGTTTTCTACCTCTATAGGGAGCCAATTACAAGGCGGCGTATTCTTACCGGATCTTTTTAAATGGGATGGTCTAAACGGATATGTTGGATCTATTTTACTTACTGCACTCTTCTGTGGGATAACCGTCTATTTTGCCTATCGTTATGAAAGAAAAAGAAAGCAACAAAATCGATATATGGAACATGAAACAGAAAAATTACAAGAGCAACCAGATACATTTGATAGTAAAGATTATAAGCTATTCAGCCAAGCAACTTACAACCGTGTTTTTATTAAACCATGGTCTCTGAAACAAGGAGCAATTGTAATTAGCGTATTATTCGTATTACTAATGGGCGTTACAAAAGCTGGCTGGGGAGCTTCTACTCCGTTTGGTATTTGGTTTGGAAAAATAGTAATGTTCTTAGGAGTTTCGCCAGAATCCGTTGCTTCCTTTACCAAAATGTCAGCTGACCCGTTTGTATTGCCTTTCTTCGAGCATCCAGTATCTGTCCAAAACTTTGGTATCTTAGTAGGAACGGTTATCTATTTATTAACAGCTGGGAAAATGAAAACAATGTTTTTACAAGGTGCTCATATTCAAAAGAGAGAAGCAGCTCTATTTGCTTTAGGTGGGATTACTATGGGACTTGGCACAAGACTTGCCAATGGATGTAATGTCGGAGCATTATTTACTCCAATTGCAAACTTCTCCCTATCAGGTTGGATATTCTTTATCTTTTTAGCATTAGGCGGTATTATCGGTAATATGCTAGCTAAACGTTTATTTTAATCATCCATTTTTTGAAGGAGCCTATGTTTTTACTTGGCTATCGCCCAAGCTTTTATATTAAAAGCTTAAAACAATAAATCCAAAGATCTATACTTCATGTAGTACTAAAAAATTAGTATTTGTGAGCAAAATTTAAATTTTTATAACGACACAGAAATTACCGATACGGGTATATGTACAAAAAGTAATTTTTTTGGTATGATTGCTTTAGACTTAAATGTTATCTAATTCACAAATAAAAGTAGTATTTGAATAATGCATTGTACTATGTGTAAAAAGGAGAATGAACATGAATAAAAAAATTGTTGTTATCGGCGGTGTTGCCGGTGGCGCTTCAGCTGCAGCAAGAGCAAGAAGATTAGACGAACACGCTGAAGTGATTATGTTTGAGCGAGGCCCTCATGTGTCCTTTTCAAACTGTGCATTGCCATTTCACTTAAGTGGCATTGTTGAAAATAGCGATGATCTTGTACTAATGAACCCAGTCCAATTCAAAAAACAATACAATATCGAGGCACGTGTAAATAGTGACGTGATTTCTATTAATCGTAGAAATAAAACGATTACAGTGAAAAATGTGCTAACTGGAGAAAGTTACGATGAGAGTTATGATAAACTCGTCCTCTCTCCTGGAGCAAACCCTATTGTTCCTTCTATACCTGGAACAGAAATGGACCATGTATTTACCGTACGAAACGTAGTTGATATTGCTAAATTAGATGCATATGTCAAACAAGATACCGTAAAGCAAGTAGCTGTCATTGGTGGTGGATTTATTGGTATCGAAGTTGCAGAAAATCTTCGCTTAGCTGGATTGGACGTATCGTTAATTGAATTCAGTAATCAAGTTATGGCTCCTTTCGATTACGATATGGCGCAAATCTTGCATAAAGAAATGATCGATCAAGGTGTGAACTTAGTTGTAGATGATGGCTTAGCAAAAATAGAAACAAATGAAATTGAACTGCAATCTGGTAAAAAACTAGCAGCAGACGCTGTCGTGCTTGCTATTGGTGTGAAACCAGAAACTACTTTAGCAGAGCAAGCTGGGCTTGAAATCGGACAAACTAGCGGCATTAAAGTAGATCATAATTACGTCACAAACGATTCTGATATATATGCAGTTGGAGATGCCATTGAGGTGTATCATAAACAGACCCACAAGCCTACTAGACTAGCTCTAGCAGGACCTGCGCAACGTCAAGCTCGAGCTGCTGCTGATCATATGAACCGAATTCCACATCGCAACACGGGAGTCATTGGTTCTTCTTGTATCCATGTGTTCGATTTAAATGCTGCGGCTACTGGGTTAAATGAAAAAGAAGCTAAAAATG
Organism: Virgibacillus sp.; assembly: GCF_013393565.1. Taxonomy (NCBI): domain Bacteria; kingdom Bacillati; phylum Bacillota; class Bacilli; order Caryophanales; family Bacillaceae; genus Virgibacillus; species Virgibacillus sp. Next base: position 31,024 of record NZ_JABXHF010000021.1, on the reverse strand, counting down.
CGGGTATTTCTTATGATTTTGTTTATATTATTCCAAATGATAAAGTTGGCTTAATGCCGGAAAGTCATCCAATTCATTTTAAATTAATTTATGAATATCCAACAGGAAAAATACTCGGTGCCCAAGCCATTGGCAAAGGCAACGTTGATAAACGCGTCGACGTCATTGCGACGATGATTACGATGGGTGGAACATTAGAAGATTTAAAAGAGTTGGAGCTTTGTTATTCTCCAATGTTCGGAACAGCGAAAGATGTTGTTAACTTTGCAGCATTAGTTGCGCTCAATCGTTTAAACGGCGAATTCAAGCAAGTTCCGGTAACAAAAGTACGTGAATTAGTAGAAAATAACGCTTTTATTATGGACGCTAGAGAAAAACATGAATACGAACGCGGTCATTTGAAAAATGCAGTGAACATACCTTTAAGCGAATTTAGAGATCGACTAGATGAAATCCCACAAAACGAGCCTGTATACGTGCACTGTCGTTCTGCACAGCGTAGCTATAATGCAGTGATGGCATTACAGCACTTGGGCTATACAAATGTGTATAATATATCAGGATCTTTTCTAGGAATCTGCTTATATGAGTATTATAATGACCAAGTAACTGGAAGAGAAAAAATCGTCACTGCGTATAACTTTAAGTAACGATAAAACGTTATGAAAACGACATTAAATCGCTTTGATATATTAAGCTTAGTATTAGGTTCTATTATCGGCTGGGGAGCATTTACGCTTCCCGGCATTAAATTTCTTCCAGAGTCTGGCGTTATTAATGCAACGATTGGTTTACTGTTAGGCGGATTTGCCATTATTTTCATTCAAAAGGGTTATCATATTATGATGCAGCAACACGCTGAAGATGGAGGCGGCTTTTCTTATACGTTTAAAAACCTAGGGAAAATGCATGGCTTTATTGTTGGCTGGTCTTTAATCCTTTGTTATTTAAGCATCGTCCCTTTGAATGCCACAGCTTTTGTTTTAATTGTTAAAATATTATTTGGAACGAACGTAGAATGGTTCTATCTTTACGATATTGCTGGGTACCCTGTATATTTATCGGAAGTACTAATAGCAAGCATCGTACTTATATTATTTGCCATTCTAAATATCAGAGGCTTACGGAAAAGCTCCAATGTTCAAAACGTAATGGTATTATTTTTAATCATTAATATTGTCATTGTTTTTATTGCCATGCTTTTTGATACTGGTTCAGCTACTATTTCCACGAATTATATAAAAAACTATACGTTTAACCTTTCAGAAATAGCCAAAGTCGTTGCCATCATTCCGTTTCTATTTGTGGGATTTGATATTATTCCTCAAGTAGCAACTCAGTTAAAATTCAAACCTGAAAAAGCGACATGGATAGCCATTCTTTCCGTTTTTTCTGGAGTAGTTGCGTACAGTATATTAACAATTGTAACTGCCCTTGCATTTTCTCCTGATCAAGCAAAACAATTAGATTGGGCCCTTGGCGAAGCAGTTTTAACCCATGTTGGAAGCATCGGATTTCTGTTATTGATTATTGCCCTAATGACTGCTGTATCTGGAGGAATTAATGGATTCATGATTAGTAGCAGCCGATTACTAGCTTCGTTATCCGTTTATAAGCTATGTCACCCTAAATATAAGAAACTGACCCGTAACGCCGTACCAGTAAACAGTGTTCTATTTGTCACTGCAATCAGTCTGCTTGCTCCTTGGTTTGGCAGAGAAGTGATTATTTACATTGTCGATATGTCATCATTTTTAGCTGCTATTGCGTATTTCTACGTATGCTTGATTAGTTATAAGTATGCGACAACAAAATGGGATCAATGGCTAACGTTCATAGGAATTATTATAAGTATTAGTTTTATTTTACTTTTAATTCTCCCACAATCACCTGGGAAACTAAGTACACCTTCTCTCCTTTTTATGGGATTATGGGGGATCATTGGATTCTTTTATTATCGTAGCTATACAAAAAAACATGCATAAACAACACCAGATAAATAGCTGGTGTTGTTTATATTTATTAGCTATCCCGTTTTGGGGATTTCTTTCCGTATACTCATAAAGCGAGGTTGCTATGTTTAAGAAGTTGTTCCAAACTGCGCTAAAATATGATTTTAAAGTTTCCCTAAGGTTCAATCAATATTTTCACTTGCGCTTTTTCTTGAAGAAGAGATTCAAACCCTTCCTCCACGATGTTATCTAATGTAATTTTTTTCGTTATTAAATCGATTACATCAAGCTTGCCGTCAGCTATTAACTCAATCACTGTCGGGAAGATATTGCGATAACCGATCGATCCGACTAAATGTAGTTCTTTAAAAACAAAGCTATTAGCATCCAATTCCGGTTTGGATTCCCATAAACTTTCAATAACAATTTCTCCGCCCATTTTCGTGCTGTTGACAGCTTGTTCTAATACTACCGGAACGCCTGTAGCCTCAAAGCTAACATCTGCACCTTCTCCATTGGTTTGCTTCATAATGTCTTCCGCAACATTTGTCTCTGCTGGATGAATAGCCACTGCCCCTAGCTTAGTAGCAACTTTTCTTCGCTCTTCTGATAATTCAATCGCAAATACCTTTTTTGCTCCAGCTAGAAAGCTTGCTTGTATCGTTAACAACCCAATTGGCCCTGCTCCAAAAACAGCGACGGTATCACCAATTTTTAAGTGACTAAGTTTTACTGCATGCATGGCAACTGCTGTAGGTTCAACTAAAGCTGCTAACTCATAGCTCATATGCTCAGGAATTTTATGAACCATATCTTCATTAACAACGGTATACTCAGAAAAGCCTCCACCAACACCAGACAAACCAAAGGCTGCATTGACTTCACAAAGATTGTAACGACCTTGACGACAAGCTTTACATTTCCCACAAGTGATCATCGGCTCCACCGTAACTCGATCACCTACCGTTACTTGCGTAACATCTTTTCCAACTTCTACTACCTCTCCAGCGAATTCATGTCCCATAATAACGGGTGCCGTTTTTTTTGTTAACGGATGAGGATCCTCCGTCGGGATTATAATTGGTCCAGCAACATATTCATGGAGATCACTTCCACAAATACCAGCCCAAGCTACCTTAATTTTCACTTCCCCTGCATGAACTGTTGGTTCATTAACTTCTTCAACACGAATATCCTTCTTTGCATACCAAATTGCTGCTTTCATTGCCTTCACTCCTGTCGAATAGTTTTATAAAAGCATTGTTCACTCTATATAAGCATAGCATTAGAGTTAAGCCATTTTTGTATATATTTAGCAATTTTCTATGACATTTTATTTATTCGATCAATTTCACAAGGACTTTAGGATCACTCAAATACCATCACATATCGAAATTGTTCTACATCTTTAAGCTTTTGATGTCAGCAGCTTGTATAGCTGTGAACTTGATAACGCACCTTTTAACCTCCAAAAACTCCTTTCAAAATTACTTCTTGAACTTCATACTATGTTCCGTTATACTTTGGTTAATATTTTTGAATTTTTCATCATTTTTTAGAAACTGCTTGTTTCACCATAACAATTAGATGAGGAGTTGGGTTTATGGAAACGTTATTCAAGGTTGATTTGAACAAGCCAATGGATAAACAAGACAAAGAGTAATTCCTGTCTATTAATAATAGCTTAAATGCTTACTTTTCTATATCCATTTCAAAATTAGCCATGTCTATATACACGTTATCTTTTGTTAAACGATTAAACATTTGCTCCTGTTGTGGAGTTACATCCAGCATAAATGGTATTGCGGTATCAGCATGAAGGATGCCAAACTCTTCTTCAGTAAGCACTAACTCCATATTTTCAAATATGTATTCTCCTTCTTGATTTCCAAATGTCATATCAAATTTGATATTCTTCATAGAATCTTTTAGTCGATTAATAGCCAGGAATAAAATGGATCGACTTCCATCAGGGTTAATTGAAATATCAAACGGATAGAGGCTAAAATCATTTGGAACTCCCATTTTGGGATCAGCTTTAATTGCTTCATCTAAAACCGTATAGATTTCATTATTTTGAATTGTCATCCCCGCATCTTTGTCCTGTTTCTGTAATTTCAATTGTAAGTCGTGCATTTGACCTCCATCATGTTCACTTGTGTTTTGTTCATTTCCATTATCTGTTTTCGCCTGCGCTTCTGTATCTTCAGATTGCTTCTCACTGTAGTCAATTTCCTTTGCATCATTACTACATGCAACCAATAAAAACAAAAGCGCAATCATGATTAGCATTAAAAACCTTTTCATTATTCATTCTCCCTCCCCAATGGCTATTGCGTTTAAACTCCTACACTCATCTCCACATATCTTCTTCCCATATGGCTAGTCTTATACTCTACAAACACAGGGGTTTTCTGTTGCAATCCATTTTGTCTTATATAGTGCATTAGCTCCCAAAACTTCACTTGAGATGCTGCTTTAAAATCATCCATTAAGCGTGTCATTATCATTGGCTTGACAGAAAAGTAACTATGAAAATATACTTGCTGCTCTTCATCCGAAATTGTAAAATTACTTTCAAGAATTGGCAAAAAAATTTCTGCCTGCATAACCTCACTTGTTGGGTCGCTCAAAATAGTAAATAACATTCTACCATCTGGATGGTATCCTTCCTTTTCCAAAATAGATTGAAAATCTTTAATGGCTATATCAATTTCTTCAGGTACAAACTGATAATATTTTGAAACTACATTTGTATAAGCAATATGATGTTGTTCTACAATCATGACCCCTCACCTCTATGATTGAAAGGTACATATAGATCAATGATAAAATCATCATATACTTCCAACAGTACACAATAAAATGTAGCATCTATTGGTACATCATGAAGATGAGCATATTCTTGAATTCGCTGATAAGCAGCATGGAAATCAGTTGCTTGATCCGCCTGGCGTAAAACTAAAGCGTCTTTAATATATAGTTTCTCTTGGAAATGAAAGTCGGTTTCATCTGATAACTTAACAGGCTCGCTAATTGGCAAATAATATGTGAACTTACCAAATTTATCTTCGTTCTTTTCAGGAGAAACCGAAAAAAATATGGGACCATTTTGGTAAATACCTTCAGCAAGTATAAAATCTTCCATAATGAAAAAACCTTGTTGCCAATTTTTTCTTAACTGCCTTGTTTCATAGATTAATAAATTATCAAAAATAAGTGAGCGAGTTTCAAATTGCAAATCAATCATCCTCCCTTTCCGATCCCATTGGCTTTAGATTCCCATCCTTATCAAAATTAAAACTTTCAAAACGTTTTTTGCAATAAAGAATAACTAATTGTTCAGGTAGCACAAAAAGCATGGTGTAAAATATTGCTAAACAAAGGATGCCTATAAATATATAATCGATGTGAATAAAATAAAAGTTTTTAGACAAAAATTGAATTAAATATACTGCTCCTAACCCACCAAATATTGCCAGAGGCATAAAAGATTTTTTTTCAAATCTCGCTCTTATTTCACCTTTTTTAGAACCTTCTTTATAATGCCCTGCTCGTAATAATTTATAAAATCGCACGCAAGTAAAGACGAAAATCAATATTCCTAGTATAAGAGTGACAATGGTCGCCGTTAGCATAGACGCTGTTGTTGTGTCTACACTTCCTAGTATAAATATAGTAAATAGATATGCAAATACCCCAAAAAGATTTTGTGACACTAAAATAGTAACCAAATACTGTGTTTTCTCTCTTTTTTTATATATCTTTGAAAATGAATACATAATAGAGAATATGATTAAAACAATCGTAATTATTAAATGGATAGAAAAAATGTACTTTTTAAAAGGATAATAAGACTGATCTGCTACAACCACATACGTTACAATGAAAGTTAATACTTGCAAACAAGCAGCCAAAAGCAAGATTGCCCCTAAATTATTTGGCCCTTGCCTACCGGATTCTAAAGGCTTTCTTAACACAGCAAAATCTTCTTCTTGTAATTGATCTAATAATTTCATTTACATTTCCTCTCCCTTGTTTCTAGCTGAACCAATCTTTTAATTTATGAAAAGCACCTTTCGCTCTATCCATTAAAGACTTATCACTTTTACCTAATTTTTTATTCAATGCCCAGTTAAAAGCTATACCAAACCCAGCTCCAACTGCAGTTCCGACACCTGGAATTGGAATAAAGGCAGTCCCTGCAGCTGTAAAACCAGCTTGCACAGCTCCGCTTATTGCAGTTTCAACTGTTGTGTCTACAGCAGCTCTAGAATATGCTTCTTCTCTTGTTAAACCATCTGCTCTAGCATCGTTATAATTATTGTAATAGCTTAACCCTGCTCCAAGTGGTCCAAGCGCTTTTCCAGCAGTTCTTAAATGCCCATTCCCCAGTATATTTTTGGGATTTATACCACTTATATTGTCTTTTGCTCCATGAACTGTTGATTTTCCAACAGCTTTAAATTTATCCCAATTTGTTGCCTTGTCATTGTAAGCTCTCATTTCGGGATATTCTTTAATTATATTTCTCCCCTCAGGAGACCATACTTGCTTTCCTGTTTTCTTATCATAATAATTTAAAGGAGTTTTTGCTCTTCCTGATTTGCCACTTTGGTATAGTGAATATTTTGCATGTTTATTCGGTTTTATACCTAATTCTTTTAAAGCTGCTTCGCTTGCATTAATACGATAAGTTATCCTTCCGTTTTTTTCATATTTCGATACGCTTAACCCGTCATTTTCAGCTGCTCTAGCTATTGCTTTTGAAGAGGTATACCCAGATATTGAAGGGGCAAGATACGTACTGGTTAAACTACTTAGCTTTTTAAAGTTTTCGTCGTTTTTATAATCACTAAACCTTTCTACACCTGCAGATCCTTTAACGGAGTTCATTGTCTTTTCAATATGTTCTATTAAAGCCTTTGTTTGGGAATTGTGTGATTTTCCTTCATTGGTAAACGAATTAAAATTCTCTTCTAATTCAGTAATAGTCTCAACCACTTCTTTTTCATCCTGTACAATCGTATAAAAAGATGGAATACCTGCACTTGTAATGTCAGAAACATTGTGAATTGCTTTTTGAATACGATCATCTAAATCCCTCAACTTTTGATAATCTATATTTATTTTGATTTGTTGATCGTTTAAGTAGTCACTTTGAATGATCGCATTCTCATGAGAATCTACATTTGAATGAAATGCTTCTAAATGATCTTTTAGATTGTGATTCAAGTCGGTAAACAATTCAGTAAGTGCTTCAATAATTCCATGCTTATGGAAGCTATCGAAATAACCTTTAGCGTTCTTTGCTGCCTTTCCAGAGAAAGTATCCATTCCAATAATTTGTTCGATATTAGTTGATATTTCTTTCAAACTTGATTTAATATGAGTAGATACCTTTTGGAAGTCACTAGAAAACTCGATAACCTCTGATATATCCACTTTATTCCCCATCTAAACCCTCCTTTCGTTATAAATGTTCCATCAGTCACTAGTTATCTTAGACGTTCCCTTACTTAACTCTTCATCTTTTTCTTTCATACTTTCTCCTATATTTTTCAATGTGTCTATATCATTACTTAAAAGAGTTACGTATCTTTCCAGTATAGTCATTGCTTTAACCGCATTTTCCAAATCATTAGTAAACGGCGTAATATTCGTTTTATCAAAAGTCCAATTCTTATTAGTACTACTGTTTATATTGGAAACAGCAGCTTTTAACCTAGAAACATTCTCCCGAAAAACTTCTATGTTTATACCTACTTGCTCCCCCATTTAATCTACTCCCTTTCCTTTGCCCTTATTTGACTCTCCAGTGAATGGAGAGAGCTTTGCAGATTATTTAATCCTGCTGCATATGAAGCTTGATTGGCCTCATACCTTCTAATATCACTATCAATAGTCTCTTTTGCATCCATCGATTTAGATAAATATTGCTGAATACTATCTCTATATAAGCTATACTTATTATCATACGTATCTTTATTATTTCCTCTCCATCTTCTGCCATCTTTCTCTAACTGATCAATGGATTTTTTAGTTGTTCTTAAATGTGTAATATTAGTTTCCAATGTATTAGAAGCTTCCTGTAACCTGCTAACCTTATCTTGCAAAACTGATATTTCATTCCTTGCATTATTCATACCAAGTAACACAGTCCTTCTCTGCTCCCGCAAAAGACTTAATGATGTGCTCATCCCTCACTCCCCCTTATTCAGGTATTTTCAATTTTGTATGCTGATGATCCATTGCTAAATAACATTCAAATGGGTTTGGATATTTTTCCTGTCTAATAAATGGTTGCTTGAATATATCCTGATCGCCAAGTCGCATACTCATCAATCCTACTATGGCTTGCGAACGTATATACTTAGCAACTTGTTCAAAGCTCAGTCCAATATAACTGTAATCCCCTATGAATATGAAATGGATGCCGGCCTTTTTGCCCTGTTCTATTAGAAGGGTTATTTCATCCACTTCTAATTGAGTACGATCACAAAAATCTTTTACATCGGCAATAAGAACAAGCCACCTAACATTCTCCCCCGTTGTCTGTTTAGTACGGATGTTAATTTCTGTCATAAGATCATTTTTCACAGAAATAACTCCTTCTTTTTCAGATATATATGCATGTAGGCTTTTTCCAATGTCGGACAGTTGTTGTTCTGCCGTATCAATTAACATCGTTTGATAAAAACCAGAAAGAAGAGACACATTTTTTGCTAATGATTGACGTAATCTATCTAAACCATCTTGCCGGTCACTTACAACAGTTAAATGACCATGTTGGATTGGATCAAAAGCAAGTGGTTGTACTTCCTCAAATTCCAATCCTAGGGGGACTTGCATTCCCTTTACAAGCTGTTTCGTCTTTCTATTGTTTTTAAACTTCTCAAAGTCAACCACTCCTTCAGGCATCATCGGAATTTCCTCTGGTAATTCACCATCCCAGAATGCTTCCATTTCTTTTGCAGTTGCTTGAATCGCATCAATAATTGCTAATGTCTCTTCACCTTCTGCAGGAAGCATGGTTTGGAATAATGCTGGTTCGTCCAGCTTAATCATCCCTCTTCCTGGTATTTCTTCAATTTCAATCTCTGTCCTACCGACAATTCCACGAGCCTCGGTTTCTTCAATTAAATAAAGTGGAATTTGAGTTTTAATATTCGACAATAACGGCATGCGCATGGCACTTTGTCGTCCGGCACTGATGGCTAGATGAATGCCAATACTTGCACCCTCTCTAGCAATTTGCGTAATTAGCTTTTCGAACTCATCAGAGAATGCTGCATCACGGACAGAATCATAGTTATCAATAACAATTAATTGATTTTCCACTATATCTCCGCTCGCTTTTTCATACATATCCATACTTGCAACGCCATAATTGCTTAACTTCTGTTTCCGTTCCTTGATTTTACTGCTCATAAGACGGATGAATTTAGCTACTTTCTCTTCCTCATCCAGTAGCATCGTATCCGCAACATGTGGTAACGTTTTTAACGGTAATAAACCATTGGTACCAAAATCTAGTAAGTACACATGTAAATGTTCGGGATGGTGCTGATGCACAAGATTCATAGTAACTGTTTGCAAGAACGTTGATTTTCCGTAGCCCGGGCTGGAAAAAACAGCAATATGTCCATGCTTCGTTAAATCAAGCGTAAGTGGCGATTGCGATTGCAATTCTGGCTGGTCTAGTAAACCTAATGTAACAACTAGCGATTTCTTGCTTTCCTCTTGCCACACTTCTTTAAAATGAACATCATGTATTTCCTTTGGCAATATTCGTTCTGGTAACGGCGGAAGCCATGGTCTTGGAAGAGGATCAATTTGGCATTTTTCTGTGTAAGTAGCAATGTAATCAATCACCGCTTCCAATTCAGTTGGTTTTTTCTCCACATCTTGTTTATTGGCCAATCCACTTAAATCCTCGGTAAGAATATCATATTGACCTAAGTCATTAATCGCATAAACCGTTGTATCTATAAATTCATGATCTTCATTATCTGGCACGTAATCTGCACCACTCCACGCACTTTGAAACAGTTCATAAATTTCATTGTTCCCAACTTGCAAGTATGCCCGTCCTGGTAACGTAATCTCCGCTGCATCAGGTGTTTTCAATATTTCATTCGAATCACTCGCGTTTTGTACTTTGAGCGCCAATTTAAATTTTGAGTTCGACCAAATTTGGTCATCGACAACTCCACTTGGTTTTTGTGTTGCAAGTATAAGATGGATGCCCAGAGAACGCCCAATTCTCGCAGTGGATACAAGCTCTTTCATGAAATCTGGCTGTTCGGATTTCAGTTCTGCAAATTCGTCCGAAATCAAAAATAAGTGCGGCATTGCTTCGCTTGCTTTACCTTGCTTGTAAAGCTTCTGATATTGATTAATATGATTGACATTATGCTCCCCAAATAGCCGTTGACGTTTTTGCAGCTCTGCTTTTATCGAAGCGAGCGCCCGCATTGATTGCGCTTTATCCAAATTCGTTATCGTCCCTAACAAATGTGGCATGTCATGAAATAAATTTGCCATTCCACCGCCCTTATAATCTATGAGTAAAAAGGCAACTTCATAAGGATGAAAATTGATCCCTAAAGACAAAATATAGGACTGAATAATTTCAGATTTCCCTGAACCAGTTGTACCAGCAACAAGACCATGTGGACCATGAGCCTTCTCATGTAAGTTTAATTGAACGATATCTTCTTTACCCCGAAGACCTAATGGAACGGCTAAACTTTTATACGTTTCATTCACCTTCCAACGATGTTCAATGTTTAAATCCGTTACATTTTCCACATCATACATTTCTAGAAAAGTCACTTTTTCAGGTATAGAGTTTTTTAGATTTTGTAGATGATTGACCGGTGCCAAGGCACGAGTTATTTCTTCCTTATCAAAACCTTCCGGATAATGATCCAGATGGAATTTTTTATTCACTAATTCTCCTTCTTCTAATAAAATGTTTCCATGCTTTGCATCACGAATGTCGATAACCGTTTTCACATGTTCTGGAAGTGCCTGCATGACATCTTGCACAAATACTAAGGACACGCCAATTTCACTTAGATCTTCATTGAAAAATTCCATAATAATATGATCTAATATCATCTTCTCATCTGTAATAAGTACGATATAATGGGGAGAAAAATAAAGCTTTTCATTTTTGTTCGTTTTCTCTTCTATGGTTTGTCTACGTTCTTTTAATAATTGGTACAAGGAATACAACACTTGATCACGAGAACGTTCGTGATATATAAACCCGCGCACGTTAACATCTCTTAAACTAGCATGTGGTAGCCAGCGCATCCAATCCCATTCTTGCTTTTCTTCTTCTGGAAAAATTGTAATAAATTGCACGTCGTGATAACTATGAAATAATGCAAGTTGTGTAACTAATAACTGCAACTGCTCTAACACAAGCGGACGATGACCGATATAGCCAACAGGTCCTTTGGTTAATGATGTAACAACGGGTACATTTTCAATTTCTTTATATTGAGATAAAAGCTCTCTTGCTTGATCTATAAGTTCATCCTTTTCTTGGGTAAATTCTTCATCATTAAAGTCAATTTTAAAGCTAGATGAAACCGTTCCTAAACCCGCACGAAAATGCAGGAAATCATGCTGATACATGGTTTTTTCATAAATTCTTGCCTCCATATTTCTAACCATATCTCTAATCGTTACGATATCAGGATAATGATAAAATAAAGCGTGGCGTTGCTCCTCACTTACTAAGTGCAGTTCTTTCGTTTTCCGTTGCAAATACGCTTTATATGTCTCTTCACGATGTTTCATATCCGCTTTATATTTTTTAACATTTTTCACATAGGAAGTAATCGAAAATATTATCGTGACAATGGTTATCGATAGCATCACGATGATGTAAACCCCTCTAGGTTGAATTAGTGAAATAACAATCAGTGCTACAACCATTACTATTGGAGGTACGATCGTTCTTGCCAATTGTTCACTAGGCTTTGAAGGCTTATGTGCTGGTTTAGCAATCGTTCGATCTTCTTCAGGTTCCCGATAAATAATTCTAGGTGAACGATGATAATCTGGATACTCCCCGCTGTAAGGAGTAGTCACTTCTACCAATTCCACAAGCTTACTTGTAAAATCAAGATGTGATGTCATCACTTGTAATTCCTTTTCACCTACGCAAAACATCGTTCCAGCAACAAATAATTGGTCTCCAGGACATACGACTGCTTGCTTTTCAACAGCCTTAAAGTTATGAAAAATGGTTGCACCATTATTTTCTAGCTGAAAAGTAAACCCATTTTCCTGTCTGTGCAAGACGAAATCAACAGACGAATTAGGTAGCATAATATCGTCATATGAATGCGTGCCAACCGTTATTGTTTCTGCACCTGCAGCGTCATAGAATCTGGTTTCTTCCCTATGTAACAAATATAATTCCAACAGATGATCCGCTTCAGGGAGAGACAGTTGTTTTTCTAATTTCGCTTCCCCAATAAAAGCCTCGTTGCCATTCCACATTAGTTTATGTGTTTGCTCTAAGTTGGAAAAAGTTATATTATCTGACCAGCTATTACCAATTATCATTTCCTTTTTTTCTTGATCTGGTAAATGGCATTTATGCAATTGATTATCATAAGTGACCATGAGTATTTTGTTTGCCATTACGTTTCTCCCTCTCTAAAACGTTACAATATAAAATATGTGGACAGTTTCTGGACGCCAATGTTTATACCACGCAAGATACACGGCGCTTGATGTCATACCTGTAATGAGCGTGTGTATCGATGAAGCAACACGAAAGATTAATTTAATAGATGGCTAAAAAGCTATTTTTCCTTTTCTTTATCACCACTATCTTCTTTCTTTTTATTGTCATCATTTGATTGCGCTTCTTGTTCTGTTTGGTTAGTATCTTCCGCCTCTGACTCACTTGCCGGTACTGTTTCTTCATCCTCGTCTTGTAAATCAAACTCCTCACGGTACTGTTCTAATTCATCTTGTAACTTTTTAACAGTCTTTTCTCTCTCTGATCCTGTTAAGTCTGGATTGTTTTTAGCTTCCTCTATCTTTTGAATAAGTCCGTGTATAATTAAGACAGGGTCATCAATGTACTTGGCCTTTTCAAGCGATGTATCAAATTCTCCCCTGCCATTGTAAATCCAATAGGTTAAGTAATCAGGATCACTTTTCAAACTGACATTTTTTAAAATAACTTCCTTCTCTGCATCAGGTAAGTTTTCCACGTTAATATAGGAATGAGCTAAAATATACATCGTTTGAATCGGTAGCTTTTCTGGATCTTCCCCCTCTAAAGTGGAAATAACATCGCCATAGGAAGAAGCCAAATACTCACCGTGAGCTTCTAATAGATTATCTTGGTAAGGTGCTTTTATAATGCCGTAATAAATGACGGGAACGGTTAACAATACGGAAACGATAATCATAATAATGGAAAGTTGCTTAAATAAACGAAAGCGTTTCGTTGGTACAACTGTCATCGTTTGTTCTGTTTTGACTTGTTCTTCCTGATAACTTTTATACAATAAATCCTTGAGCTCTGCTAAGTCGGCTACTTCACTTACCTGTCGTTGAAATTCGGTTTCCGTTGCATTTTGTAACGACCCATGATAAAGCTGATCAAAATTAAATTTTTTAGAGAATAAAGCGATCACATAGCATTTTAATTGTTTTAAAAAATCTGCTTCATCCCATTCATAAGGTGGTACAAGCTTGCGAATCCCTCGATAGATAACAACAGGCATCAGATTATCATTAACCATCAGGTTATCAGGATGAAGAACAAAGGTTATCCTCGTGTTCAAAATAGGCTCTAATTGCAACATGTTGCACAGTAATCGTAATTTTTCATTTCTATGTAATTGCAGTAGTTGATCCCAGTTTTTCCATCTAGGCTCTAACTTAAATGTAAATTGAAATGCATCTTTTTCTTCCTCTATAGTGAGCGGGGCAAAAAAATCAGAAGGATGTAACATAATATCCATTTGGCGAACATCATGTACAGCGGTTTGTGATTTCGGTAAACGCATTTTCCAATTAGTTTGATCCATTTCAAATTGCAATGTGAGGTTTTCAAATTCGATTGTTTTTTCCTTCATTTCCCATTAACTCCTTTGTCCTCCAGTAAAAATGCATATTCCGCTTACAACACGACATATTGTGTCAAGCTCGATCATTTTAGCGATCATTCATATAAGCCATATGATTCTTGTTATTGAACAACTAATATATCTCCATCTGTAACAGGGTAATCAATGATATAATCATCATCTGCAATGAACAATTTCTTCGTGGTAACTTTGATGACATAGTAAGAATGATCTGGTAGCGTAATATGTAGGGCATCTGTTACATAATAGAGTAATTGTTTTACCTTTAATTGTGTGGGGATACGGAGGTCATAAACTCCGCATCCAATGTTGCTAAAATCCATTGTCACATTAATATGGGTATCTTGTGCCATTTGTTATTTCTCCTAATTTAACATTTTTTGCATCATTACATAGATTCCACCACATAAAAGTAAAGCAAAACCTGTTAACACATATAGCCATGTATTACTAGATTGGCTTGTCTCTGCTATCTCATCTTTATTCGGCTTCGAGGTAGATGCGGCAATCTCTTCATAATCTTTCGTGAACAGGTCATCTTTAACGGAATCCAATGTCTTATTTGTTTGCACATCCTTTGCAAAGAGATCTGACTCCAGTTCTTCTAAAGACTGCTGCTGCTCCGCTTTCTTTTCAGCAATGATTTTAGATGTTTCTTCTGTAAATAGTGTAGGGAAAATCTTTTCTAACTCTGTTTCCTGGTTAACTGTATTTTTCTTATCATCTTCCACAATACGGTCAATTTTCATTTCTAAGTCTCCATCACTATCGGCACTAGCCGCTGGTGTTTGGTATCCCCAAACAACCAGCACGCTAATAACAAGTGTGAGGGTCGCTTTAACTAGCCTCTGCTTCTTTTTCATTGCCCACATCCCCTTTTTGTGTTGAGCGATGTACAACAAACAAATTGGCTAAAGCACCTACTATTACAACACCAATCATAATAAAGATGGACGCGGAGTAATTACCTTCTCCTTGCACAACACGAAACAAAAGGGTTTCAACATATTGCAGTGGCGAGAATTCTTTCCACGTCTCCATTCCTTTTATACCTGTTCCAAAAGCATTTGTTAAGAACAGATATAGACTGAGCACCACTAAAAGTATAAACATACCAATCATTTTAACTTGTCTTAATAAATAAGTGGAAAAAAGTAACATTCCAGTAATTAATAAGACAATAAGCGTTGTAAGCATTAACATATCACTATCAGCAATTTCCATTGTATAACTAGATACAACACCAATCACAATACCTTCTAATACGCCAATACCAATCGTTATAAGTGTAATTGGTATGTTCAGGCTCATTATTGTTTTTCCTTCCGAAAATGGATCTCTCTCCATACGCTTCTGGTTTATTGTTGAAATAACATAGGCTGTAAACAAGACAACAATGAAACAGATTAACACAAGATAGTATGGTGTAAATGAATCACTGGATGTAATCGTTCCTTCATTACTTGTTTGAACTGGATTGGATAAGAAATCATATAAGTCTTCATTTTGCCTGTCACCAATACGACTATTTGCTAATACACCAGTGAAGTTCTCGGCAAAATTCTCATCATCCATTAATTTATTTGTCATATTTTCTGACAACGTTTCTACTTGTTGAACAATATCATCGCCACTTTCTTGAATCGTCGTCGCTTGCTCATTAATACTATCGAAAGTATCATAAACTACATCACCTTCATTTACATTGCTCTGTGCTTGCTCCGACAAAGATTGACTAGCTGATAGTAGTGGCTGAAAGCTGTCATCCAAGGAAACGATGGCAGACTGCTCTTCATCTTCTTTTGTTTGAATTTGTTCTTGAGATTCCAGTAAGTTCAAGCTTTTCTCTCGCCAAGCTTCTACATTACTTAAAGTTGCTTCAAGACTTTTATTCAAGACCCTAGCCCTTTCAGCAGTTTCATCTATTTTATTCACTAAAGCATCCGCATTGCTGTTCATTAATGCAACTTTCTCTTCATGAATTTCTATTTGAGCTTGTAATTGTTCCCATGGAGTGCGGATTTCTTTAGCCACTTCATCACTAATTTGTAAGACTATATAGTCTTTGATTAAACCAGGAACATCTTTTTTAT
The DNA here is from genome assembly GCF_013393565.1 of Virgibacillus sp. Classification (NCBI taxonomy): domain Bacteria; kingdom Bacillati; phylum Bacillota; class Bacilli; order Caryophanales; family Bacillaceae; genus Virgibacillus; species Virgibacillus sp. The sequence continues at coordinate 14,845 of NZ_JABXHF010000021.1, read as the reverse complement.
TAAAAAGATAATATAACGAATCTTTAGTAGCTAATTCTTTTAAAGGTTTACCTTTAATTTGTTCCGGTAAATTCGGCCCCCCCATATGCAAACCAAAATAACTTTCGTAGGTTGAGAATAGTTTTTGGTAAGGGGTTACCGTGTTCGTTACAGCTTTAATTAATTGATTCGTCGCTTTATCCATTCCTTCCATCGGAGTCATAATTTCATGGTTAATGCGATTATTAATGACTTTAACTCTTTTGGTTGCTGGTTTTAGCTTCTCAAGCGGGACACTATCTTCTTCGTCCGATGGTTCATCCTCATCTGAGACATCCCCGCCCCCTGGCTCGTCCGGATTATTATTTCCAGGTGTTTCTCCATCCTCACCTAAACTTCCACCTTCTTCAGAATCGCTCTGTTCATCGCTTCCCTCAGACTTTTCTTCTGAAGTTGGTTTTTGCTTCGCTTTATTATCTGAAGTGTCAACATTTTTTCCTTGTTGCTCCACCTCTACCTCTGCATTCGCAACAAGTGGTGTTTCTGCTGTTTCAATTTGGGCTGTTTCAGGAACATCTACATTATTAATATCTTTTTGATGAAGCTTCCACTTCCAAGGAATTGGTTGGAATATGTCTATATTTGAATTTTTATCACGCAACCGTAGTGTAACCTGAACGGTAAATACACCTTCTTCATTCGCTGGAAGAATAATTTCACCATCATAATATTCTCTTGTATAATCTTCTTCGCCAATACCAGGAATGGTAAGTTGTAAGTTTTCCACATTATATTTTTCGAGAATACGCTTTGGTATTTTTAATTTGAATGTTTGTGCTGATTTTTTATTTTTTGGCAACTTGACGGAATCAGACATCGTCATCCCTGAAGTATGCAACTTTTCTTTTAGTTTGTTTATCTTATATGATAGGAGTTTGGTTGGGTCACCACCCGGGTTAAGATTTTCATCTTTGCCTAAGCCGTCTTCATTCATATATTTTTCTGTTACCGCAATAACATTTCTAATTTCCTTGATTGTCCGCTTTGGCAAACCGACTTCTTCAAAGTCCTCCATATCCATTGAAGGTAATCTTCTTATGTGCTTATGAATATTGTCTTTTGCATGAACAGCTGGCTTTTTTAAAAGCATATTTACCAGTTGATCATCTTTACCCAGCTTATTGGTAAGTAGTCCATCTAAACGATCTGAAATTACCCCAGTAAAACCGCCCCAATATTCTGGGTTTATTCGTTTTTCAATATCATTATACGTTTTCTGGACTTGCGTTAATGAATCGTCTAAATGCTTCCTTAATACATTCGCTCTTGTTGCAATATTACCTCCTGGATTACTTTGATACATCACAGAATTCACAGGTGGTTTATTTGCTTCCATACCGCCGTTGTTCTGTAATTGTTCATTAATCAATTTATTTGCCAACTGTAAACGTTCTAACTCTTGGTCTACTTCCTGTTGCTTTAAAGAGCGATCAAATTCATTTAAAGTTTGATAGAATTCGAGAATTTGCGTATTATTTTGCTCTTTTAATTTTTTAACATCATGAACAGATGACAAATAATCTTCATCCAGTTCTGCATCATCTAACAGCTCTTTTTCAAAGTTATTCATTATTTCCTGAAAGCCTTGAAAGCTATCCTTCGATACTTCTGTGCTATCTTTTATCGTGCTAAATTGATTGGTATAATTATCTAAAGGATTATACACTTCACTGCTCATAGTGTTTGTAAATACGGCTTGTTTTTCAATAATGCCACCAATATTATCCTGCGCATTCTGCAGATTTCCGACAATACTTGCAAAATAAACGTCAATAATCCTACGATTAAATTGATTAAGAATATTACTGGCTGTTTTTTCTGCTTCCGCTTTTATTTGCTCATTATCCGTTGCGTTAATCTTATAATTTAAAACGACTTGGTCTGGCGATTCCGAATCAATAGATAGCGCTTTTTCGGAAAAATCATTAGGAATCACAATCATCATGTCATATGTACCACGTTTTAAGCCACTTTCTGCTACCCCGCGGCTAACTACAAACCACTCATGATTGTCTTCATTGTTCACCCCTTGGACGAAAGCCTCTCCAAAAGCTAGTTCTTGTCCATTTAAGATAGACCCCTCATCTTCATTAACAAGCGCTACAGCCATTGCTTTATTTGATTCTGATTCATCCTTTTCTGTTTGTTCTTGTTGACTTAAAGCAAGATAGGATAAGCCTGATGCTAAGATAACGATTAATACTAAAAACAGGAACCAGCGTTTATGCAATTTTTTCATAACAAACAGCTCCTAGAAGTTTCACAATTTATTTTGTTACATGAATCACTAATCGCAAAATCTTGTTCGTTTTTTTATACTATCTTTCCAAAACAGAAGCTGCACAACTTAAGCCGTGCAGCTCTCATAATGAGTCACGAAACGTTGTTTACGACAATTTTTCGCTCATATATAAGCCTTATCTAAGTCCAAAATTTTGGGACAATGCTTCGTCTTGTTGTGCAACAGCCTCAGCAGTTTTTGTTAATTGCATCTCAATTTCTTTCATTAAATGAGCAAAATCTTGCACTTTAGGCTTCAATTCGCGGAATTGATCATCAAAGCGTTCGAAAGCACGACCTTCCCATTCACCGCGCAGCTCCTCTTGTAGGTTTGATAGATCTCTTAGAATTTGTTCAATTTGATCAGAACTCGCCCCATACCGTTTTGCTTTTGCCTGTAGCTGTTCAGGCGTCATACGAATTTGTCCTGCCACTACATCTCATCTCCCTTTGTTAATTTACTTTAGAGGCAAAATTAAATTAGTGAACCTCTTTCTACAAGACTAATCAACCGAATTTTCTATGTCAATTGACTATATGCATTTTTTGGATAATTGATAATAAAGACCCATTTTATACAGAATGTACATTTTTCACATGGTAAAAATAGGAAATAAGTATCTCGTCCAAAACAGGACTAATGTCCCGATATAATGTTTACTCCATTAAATGCTCAACTGAAGAGAGCTGATTCATGTAATAGAATCAGCTCTAAACCTCTCCTATAAAAGCACCTTCGAATAGTACGCAAAAATAACGAATAATCTACCAAAAGAAAAATGGTAATATGGCTAATGATGCAATTGCACCTAAAGCAACACCGTAGCCGAATCCATATCCAAATCCATAAAAACCAAAACCAAAGCCTCCCAGTCCACGTCCTCTATCTAACGGCCTCATGTAAACTCGGTTTGGGCTCACTTTTTCAATGATACCTCGATGAACTTTCCCGCAATGTGTTTTAATCTCTACGGCCTTTCCCATATGACGTTGACATAATGAATAATAATGCGAACCTGACATATAAATTTCACCCCCAATGTATAAGTCAGATACAACATCATATGAGATAGTAATTAGGCCTGTAAAAGACAAATTACTCAGGTAATCAGCGGAAAATTAATGTTAAAAAATTTCCTTTGCAAAATTCAGCTTGTCGTCCAGTCTTAAGGCGTAAGCTATTTTTCTTATACTACAAACCTTAAAAAATTTTTTGGCTTTCCTAGAGTGTAAAAAATCGTAGGGATATTAGTATGTATAGCGCCATTTAACGAAATTTCTTTCAAATAAATTCAAGCATAATAGGTGATCACCCATATCATTTCCATTGCGTAGGCATACATTATTATTGTAAAAGAACTGGAGGTGTTTAAATGGGTGAAGCTGTTGCAGGTTATGGCTACGGCGGTGGATTTGCCTTAATTGTCGTATTGTTTATTCTGTTAATTATTGTAGGGGTTGCCTACATCTGTTAACAATTCATAAAGATAGGAGGATAAACTATGGGATATGGATATAATTGCGGTTGTGGAGGATACGGTTACTCCGCACCTGCTGGATATGGCTGTGGTATCGGCGGGTTTGCTTTAATTGTTGTTCTATTCATCTTACTCATTATCGTTGGAGCAGCATGCTTTTAAGATTTTACCACTCAGGAAAAAGCAGGTCCCTATTGCGACCTGCTTTTTTTAATTTGTATAGAATTGTAGATTATTTTTTCCCGTAACTTATAAAACCACGAATAAAAATATGCTCTCTTAACTTTTTATCCTTTTATTCATCTAATAACTGTTGCGTATAATTGATAAAGTCAGTAAAATACCCATCAACATTAAATGATTTAACGCGTTTTTGTTCATTTTTTTGTGTTGTCAAATCGGTAAAATATACATGTACTTCTTTTCCTTGCTCATGAAGTTCGTTTACTACTTGCAAACTTACATCCGTCGACTCTATTCCAATAGCAGAATATGGTACGTCTTTTGCTTTTTCAAGATTAAATGCCCCTTTTTTAAACAGTAATGTTAACGGAATAGACGGAGCAAGAAGCTGCAATTGTTCCAAGCTTGACTCTGAAAATGATTGGAAAGAGACATGTTGTCGATCAAGCAGATCATATTCCTTTAATAATTCAATTAATTTTGTTTCCATCTCTGCTTTATCATGAACGAGTCGTGTTTCAATATAGTAATGCTCCTCTTTTTCAAAAACTTGCAATACTTCTTCTAAATTGGGGATTGTTTCCCGTTTCTCCTCTTGCTGAAAGACTTCAACAGTCTCAATCTCCCTCAATTCCGCCAACGTATACGCAGATACTTTGCCGCTACCGTTCGTTGTTCTATCAATGGTGTCATCATGCATGACAACAAGCTCTCCATCTTCTGTCATTCGTAAATCTAATTCTAACGCATCCATACCATCTCTAGCCGCTATCTCATAAGCAGTAACGGTACTTTCATTAAAACGATCATTTGCCCCTCTGTGCGCATAGATTTCTGCTTTTTCTGCAACCATAGGCGTTATTTGAATTTCTGCATGAGCATATAATGATAAGCTTGTAAGCAATAGTAGTATGAACAAAAATCCTCCTATTCTTTTAAACAAATGATTTTCTTTCACTTTTGTAGAACACTGCCTTTTCTGGATAATCCGTTATGATTGCAGCTACCCGAAGATCAAGCAACTGCTTCATATCATTCATATCGTTCACTGTCCATGCTCGTAGCCTTGGAAAACTAGGACGCCAATAGTCTACCCCTTTTAAAATTCCTTTTTGAGAAACGTGAATAGCTTCTAAATGAAAACAATCCATATACTCATGTGGATGCGGTAAGTTTCCTTCTACGAGTAGCGCGATCTCATGATTTGGGTCTAATTGTTTTATTCGAAGCAACGTTGGTAAATGAAAGGATGAGTAAACCACTTTTCTATTATTTCCATAAATTTGCACAATTTGCTGCACTTTTTCTTCTATTCCTTTATACGTAAACTTCGTCGTTTTTGATTCAATATTTAGTTCAATTGGATACGGTTTTAACAATTCTAAAACTTCTTGTAAAGTAGGAACCTGTTCCAAGCGCCATTGATCCTCAAATAAGTCAAAGTGAGAAAACTTCACCCCAGCACTATGTCTTCTTATTTCTTCTAACGTTAAGTCCTTTATATATCCTGTTCCATCTGTTGTGCGATCTAAAAATTCATCATGAATAACGACAATTTCTCCATCCTTTGTCATATGCACATCTAATTCAATCCCGTCAACACCTTCTTTTATAGCTTGCATAAATCCTAACAACGTATTTTCTGGGTATGTTCCCATGCTGCCTCGATGACCATAAATTTTTGTTTCCATAAAGTCCCTCCTTAAATAGTAAAAGTGATCCATTTTATACTTACCACGTAAGATCCTTATTAGGGAAAATTTACTTTCTTCTCTCAAATAGAAATTTCGACTTACCCAGATCGCATCGCATTTTTGAAGTCCGAGTCTTACAGCATTTCACATCCGAGATAAATCACTTTATATAGAGAAGAGAATGAAACTACTAGCTTCATTCTCTTCTTATAATCTTCTCTCCTCGAGCAGTGTTTGCTTGTTCAATCGCCGCATTCACTTGTTCTACAGCAGTCGAGAATGCTTCATCGACATCGCCGCCATTGTATACCGTCTCTAATGCTGTTTCAATAATTTTACGCTCTTCAGGTATCATATCCATGAGTCCTCCCTGTGTAGCTATGGAAGGTTTGGTAGCCTGTAATTGCTCTACCGTTACTTGTAATTGCGGCATTTTTTGATACGCTTCTTGCACAACTTGCTGTTCATATGCTTTAGGATTGATGGCAAAATACCCTGTCCCTACATGCCATTCAGCTTGTACTTCTGGTTTTTGCACATACTTTAAGAAATCCCAAGCGGCCTTTTGTTCCTCTTCTGCCTTTCCTTTCGACATCCAAAGGCTCGCACCACCAATTACAACTCCATGGCGCTCCTCTTTCTCAGGATATGGGATAAAAGCAACACCTACTTCAAATGGCGCATTATCAATCACATCTCTAGCACTAGCGGAAGACTGCATAAACATAGCTACATCGCCACTTAAAAATCCAGTTACCATATTGTCTGAATTCGTTCCATAATTTGCAAATGTATCTTCATCCATCATACGTTTGACCCATTCAAAAATCGATTTCCCTTTTTTATTATCAAAGGCTACTTCAGTCGCTGTATCACCACGTCCATTATCATTATTTAATAACAGACCACCTTGATTTGCTAACAATTCTTCAAATAACCAGCCATAAGCTTGCAGCGCAAAGCCTTTCATGTCAGAATTGGATTCCTTAATTGCTTTGCCTGCTGCTTCTACTTCCTCATAGGTCTCTGGTGGTGCCTCTGGATCTAAACCAGCCTCTTTAAATGCATCTTTATTATAATACATGACTGGTGTAGAGGAGTTAAAAGGCATGGAATAAAACTTTCCATCAACCTTGTAATAATTCGTAATATTTTCCTCCAAATTACTCATATCATATCCTTCTTCATCAATAAACTTTTGAATTGGTTCCACGTTACCACTGTGAACCATCGACATCGTTCCAATTTCATTTACTTGCACAATGGTTGGTGCATCGTCAGTTCCACCTACACTATGGTATTTTGATAGTGTTTCTTCATATGTCCCTTGATATTCCGCATTGACTTGAACTTCATCTTGGGATTCGTTATATTTCTTTACGATTTCATCCAAGGCAACCTGTGCTTGACCGCCCATTGCATGCCAAAAAGTTACCTCTGTTTTGCCACCTGATTCTCCATCTTCTTTCGCTTTTGCTGTACCTTCACTATCTTTTTCCACGGAACTACAGGCAGCAAGTATGAACGTAAAAATAACTAAAGTAAATACGAGTATTCTTTTCAATTTTCTTCGCTCCTTTTGACAATGTTATTTATTTTATTAAGATAGGATTGCGTTATTTTATTGCGCCTTCTGTTAAACCTTTTTGCAATTTCTTTTGCCCTAAAAACAATAGAATTAATGTTGGTAAAACCACAATTAGCCCGCCAGCCATAATTACTCCCCACTCATTAAGCTGTTCCTGCGATTGCAGTTGTTTTAATCCTATTTGAACGGTTCGAACCGTATCATCTGTGGTAGAAAGTAAAGGCCAGAGATACATATTCCAAGAAGTTAAAAAGCCATATACTCCTAAGGTTACTAAACTCGTCTTGGCTACAGGTAGAACGACAGTTAGATAAAATTTGACATCGCCCATCCCCGTTATTTCACTTGCCTCTTTTAATTCTTTTGGAATTTGTTTGAAATGTTGCCGTAACAGAAACGTGCCAAACGCGACTGCAAAGAATGGCAAGGACAACCCAGTATACGTATTCAATAAATCAAGCCCTCTTATCGTTTGGAAATTAGGTATAATCGAAGCCTCAAAAGGGATCATCATTGTCGCAATAAAAATAAAAAACAACGTATCTCTCCCTTTAAACTCCAAAAACACAAAAGCATATGCAGCCATACTTGATAACAACAATTGTCCAAGCGTAATAAGCAACGAGACAATAAAACTATTCATCAAATAACCAAATAAAGGGAAACGTTCAAAGGCTTTTATATAATTGTCCAACGTCCATGTTTCTGGTAGAATCTTCCCTGTTAAAATATCTTGGCTCGACATAAAGCTCATTAAAAACGCCACAATCGCTGGGGCGAACAGCAACAATGCAGATACGATAAGAAGAAGGTAAAAAACCAGCTTTTTACTAATAGACATCGTCATTGGTAATGCACCTTCCTCTCTCCCAACTTAAATTGTAACAATGTCATCAAAAGAATAATGACAAACAAAATAACTGCTTGTGCGCTCGCTGTCCCATATTGATAATTTTCAAATGCTTCTTGATATATAGAGTACACAAGTAAGTTCGTTTCATTCTGCGGTCCACCACGGGTTAACATGTCAATTTGACCAAATGTTTGAAACGCATTAATGAACGAGACGGTAATGACAAAAAACAACGTAGGCGACAGCATTGGTATCGTTATTCTTCGTAATTTATACAAATAACTAGCGCCATCAATTTCTGCACTTTCATACAAATGCGAATCTATCGATTGTAAACCACCTAAAAGAATTAAAAAGGTAAAGCCAAGATTCATCCAAATTGTGGATATAGATACAGAAATAAGCGCCCATTTTGGATCTGTTAGCCAACCAATTCCCTCTAACCCTACCGCCTCTAACAGTTGATTAAGCCACCCCATCGTCGGATGGAATAAAAACATCCAAAATACAGATGCCGCAGCTACAGAAATCCCCATGGTAGAGGAAAAAATCATTCGAAAAAAACCGATTCCTTTTAATTTTTCATTGGCAATCACAGCGAGAAACAAACTAATTACAATCGTACCCGGCACGGTGTAAAGCACGAATAAAAAAGTGGATTGTAAGCTTTTCAAAAAAATAGGTGATGTGAAGATGTTTTTAAAGTTATCCAAGCCTACAAAAACCGTTGTGGCTCCACTGTTATCAGTCAGAAAAAAACTTAAATATAATGTTCGCGCCATTGGGTAAAATAAAAATACACTAAACAATATCATAGAAGGTAATAGAAACAGCATTCCTTTAACAAAGCGAACTCGTTTTTGCTTTTTCTTAATTTTAAGGAAGTCAATTTTCCTATATTGCTCTTGTAGTACGACTGCTTCTTTCATACGACCGCAACCTCTTTCTCCTTTGTTGGAGAAGCTGCTTTTAGTAATAAACCTGAATCTGTATCAAAAAAGCACAGTTTGTCTCTGGAAATATGTACGGGTACCTTTTCCCCAACTTTTATCGACCATTGTCCTAACCATTTAGCCGTCCATAATTCTGGACCTATTTCAAATGTAGCTAGTGTTTCATTTCCAAGCTGTTCTACATTAATTACATCTAGATGATGCGTAGCTTCCCGATCAACGGCAGGTAAAATATGCTCTGCACGAATACCAATGGTAAGATTTTTAGCTTGGACAATTTTTGTGGCAGGTTGTATAGAACCCATATCAATCTCAAGAAAATCTTCTACCTTTAACATTTGCTGATTGAACACAGCTTTTCCGAGATTCATTTTTGGTGATCCGATAAATGAGGCAACGAATAAGTTAGCGGGCTCATTATACAATGCAATCGGCTCTCCAACTTGTTGAATTTCCCCATCGTTTAAAACCATAATTCGATCACCCATCGTCATGGCTTCCACTTGATCATGTGTTACATAAATCATGGTTAAACCTAACTTTTTTTGTAATCTTCTAACTTCTATACGCATATGCGCACGGAGTTTCGCATCTAAATTAGACAATGGCTCATCCATTAAACAAAGAGGTGCTTCACTGACAACAGATCTAGCAAGTGCTACCCTTTGTCGTTGTCCTCCAGAAAGTTCCCTAGGCTTTCTTTTTAACAACTCCGATAACCCCATCATTTCTGTGGTCTTTTTCAATCTATCCTGCTGCTCTTGTTTGCTTACTTTTTTTGCATGTAAGCCAAATAAAATGTTTTGCTCTACATTTAAATGCGGGTACAATGCATAATTTTGAAAAACCATGGATAAATTACGATCCTTTGGGCGTAAATGATTTACTATACGATCGGCAATCTTTAATGTGCCTCCTGTAATTTCTTCTAAACCAGCAATCATACGTAATAACGTACTTTTTCCTGAACCAGAAGGTCCTACTAGCACAAAAAACTCCCCCGCTTCTATGGACAGGTTAATACCATTTAATACATTAGCCTGTTTGTCATAAGATTTGGAGATATCCCATAACTCCACTTTACTCATTCTTCACCCTCCCTCAATGTAATAACTTACTTCTAAGGCTCCTTTTTCACGTTTATTTAAACATAATAATTATTGTTTTTGGGTATTTTTACATAATATTTGCTTTATTTTAATGTTTTTAACATTTCCTTAATATTCCATGTAGAAGAGTTAAATTAGGTGTTTTTGCACTTTAAGCTATCGTCTAGCTTTATTTGAACAATCCTCCTTCTGGCAAACAATGCTAGAATAAGGTAGCGGAGGAGAAGCACCGTTACTCCTTGAAAATGACAATCAGTTTCTTCGTTCATTGTTCGCATGCATAGCTTTCCTTGTCCAATAAGAAATAGCAATGGAAAGACCAGATAGGAAGAAATGCAATATGTTTGCCAAATGGATCCATGGATAAGCTGTCCACTGAAGTAGAAATTTTCTACTATCGTTCTTCTCGCTAGAAAAATGGCTTGTTTTCATATTTGTTCGTTCTATTAAAAAGTCTCTCTTGCATAGAATGTGTTAAAGAAACAAAGAAAGGCTGACATAGAATGAAACGTGTATTATTAACCGGGTTAATAGCTATTACAAGTATATTTTCACTCATTTTTTTCCTTACTTTACCTCAATTTCAAAGCAAATTCTTTCAGCTACCGTTGCTTGATGGAATAACAGAGTCGGTTGTTTTTTCTGATGCACTCTATACAGTTATGAGCACAGAAATACCGCAAATGGAAACTACACTTGAAGCAAATGATATACAAATGGCAAATTTGCCAAAACTACTATTAGAAACCGCATCTGGTGTTTCTCCTAGAAATTTCTCAAGCTTACTAGATTTAGCGCTTCCTGGAAGAAACCCTGACTTTCATTTTTCATTTGTTTCAAACGGTATAGATGAAGCATCCATGCCTATTGAATCCCCGCCACCAGATTTTGAGGAATTATTAAAAGAAGAACCAGAAGAAGAGCAAACAGACGATAAAAATAAAACGGATCAGCAAGAAGCAGAAGTGTATGTTTACCATAGTCATAGTTGGGAGGGGTTTTTACCCTTATTAGGAGAAGATAAACAAAAACCATCACAAGCATCTAGTACGGATAATGCAAAGAATATTGTTCTAGTGGGCTCCATGTTAACGGAGCAATTAGAAAAGCAAGGTATACCTACTTTTCATGATCGAACAAACGTTACTGCTGCTCTACACGAGCAAGGTTGGGATTATTACGACTCCTACCGATTATCTCGAAAAACGGTAGAAGCAGCGATGGCAAGCAACCAGAAAATACAATATTTTATTGATATTCATCGTGATGCCCAGCGTAAAGATATTACTACTACGACGATTCACGGAGAGCCATTTGCCAAATTGTATTTTATTGTTGGTGAGGAACATGAAAATTACAAAGAAAATCTTGCATTTGTAGAAAAGCTCAATGCCCAACTAGAAGAAAATTATCCTGGCATAAGTCGCGGTATCTTTTTAAAAGATCACACAGATGGTAATGGTATTTACAATCAAGATTTATCCAAACAGTCCATCCTAATCGAAGTTGGTGGCGTAGATAATAATAAAGAAGAACTATCCAATACAACGAAAGCTTTAGGGGAAGTAATTGGAGAATATTACAAAAATGCTGAGCAAGTAACGACAGAGAGGTAACTTATGTGGAATAAAAGAATATGAGATAAACATAACTTGTCGCCAAACCTTATGGCGAAATTCTTTGTTTTTCTTATACGATAAAGCCAAAAAATAAAATACTTTCCTATGGTATAAATGAGAAGAGCTGAAATCAGTTGAATAATAGTAATTACAAAGGCGTCTTTAGTTAGCTCCCAGAAAAAATGTATATACACTGCTCCCTTGAAATAGACGAATATTTTCAAGGGAGCAGTGACAGAGAAGCACTACTAGTACTAAAAATAATGCATAACGGTCTTTATAATATCCATCTTTCATAAGCGATACATGGTTTTCTTCTCCACTTAAATTCGCCCATCCTCCTCTTTCAAATCTTGAAATGAGTATCTTATAGCGAAATAAGCGAGACGTCTAAAATTCGGTACATTTTCTAAAATTAATTTACTTTAATCTGAAACTATTTATTCACTCACTCGTATTATAAGTAAATGATTTCCATTACTTTTGTAGAAAAACGAACTTCATTGCCTAACATGATGAAAATTGTCGTTTTTCTTATACTACAAAGCTTAAGGTTTTATACGCTACGGCTTAAAAAGGGGGAATACATATGACTGTTTTTGGGTTGCCAATCGAGACATTATATTTATACATGCTGATTATTGCTGCAGCCCTAACCATTATTTACATGCTTTTTGGCGATATATTAGAAGGGATTGGTGAAGTAATTCCTATAGCTAATCCTATCCTTATTCTTGCCTTTGTCACTTTCTTTTCAGCAACGGGTTACTTACTTGAAACGTTAACACCCTTGTCCAGTCTAATCATTATTTTCATTGCCATGCTTATTGCCTTTATTCTTGATACGCTTTTAAATGTATTTATTTTGGTTCCTTTGGCTTCTGCAGAAGAATCTCTTGGCTATACAGAGGAATCGTTAATTGGGCGTGTCGGCAAAATTATCATTCCCGTTCCAGCAGATGGATACGGAGAAGTTGTTATTGAAAGCAAAAGTGGTAGAATCTCTAAACCTGTAACAGCGTATCACAACCAGCCCATACCTGAAGGAACAGAAGTATTAATTTTAGATATAAAAGGTGGCGTGCTCTATGCTGAACCTTATTCGAAGGATGTTTTAGATGCATAGAAACATGCACGAGTTCTAAGCATGTTACTTTAGTAATTTACACTTTTTCAGCCCATTCCGTGCATGCATTTTAATTATTTTCAAATGCACTCAGCAAGGGATTATCTGTTTAGCAAAACAAATCTAAGGAGGAATTCTATGTTTGAAGGATTTTGGATTATTATTGGTATTGTTTTATTTTTACTCGTAGCACTTATCGGTATTTTTGTTTCCAAATATCGCACAGCTGGTCCGGATGAAGCACTTATTGTCACTGGAAGTTACCTTGGTGGGAAAAATGTCCATATCGATGAATCTGGAAACAAAATTAAAATTATTCGCGGTGGTGGCTCATTTGTATTGCCAGTGTTCCAACAAGCAGAGCCTCTCAGTCTACTATCTAGCAAACTAGAAGTAACAACACCTGAAGTTTATACAGAACAAGGAGTTCCAGTCATGGCAGATGGAACAGCGATTATTAAAATAGGTGGGTCCATTAGTGAAATTGCTACTGCTGCTGAACAATTTCTTGGAAAAACGAAAGAAGATCGGGAAGTAGAAGCAAAAGAAGTATTAGAAGGGCATCTTCGTTCTATTTTAGGATCAATGACGGTAGAAGAAATTTATAAAAACAGGGATAAATTTTCACAGGAGGTCCAGCGTGTTGCCTCACAAGATTTAGCAAAAATGGGACTTATTATTGTTTCTTTTACGATTAAAGATGTGAAAGATAAAAATGGTTACTTAGAATCTCTTGGTAAACCTAGAATCGCCCAAGTAAAACGAGATGCAGATATCGCTACAGCTGAGGCAGATAAAGAAACGCGGATTAAGCAAGCAGAAGCTGCCAAAGAGGCGAAAAAAGCAGAATTAGAACGCGCAACAGAAATCGCTGAAGCAGAAAAAGTCAACCAATTAAAAACAGCCGACTATCGTCGTGAGCAGGATATTGCGAAAGCTCGCGCAGACCAAGCGTATGATTTTGAAACCGCAAGAGCAAAACAAGACGTAACCGAACAGGAAATGCAAATTAAAATCATTGAACGTCAAAAGCAAATCGAACTGGAAGAAAAAGAAATCTTACGGCGTGAGCGACAATACGATTCAGAAGTGAAAAAGAAAGCAGATGCTGATCGTTATGCTGTAGAGCAAGCAGCTACAGCAGATAAAATGAAACAAATGACAGAAGCAGAGGCAAATCAATATCGTATTGAAGCGGAAGCAAAAGCAGAAGCGGAACGTGTACGTGTGGACGGTCTTGCTAAAGCAGATTCACAACGAGCTCAAGGGGAATCAGAAGCAGAAGTCATCAGGCTTACTGGTTTAGCAGAAGCAGAAGCAAAACGAGAAATTGCGCAAGCATTTGAACAATACGGAGAAGCAGCTATTCTAGATATGATTATTAAAATGCTTCCAGAATATGCAAAAGAAGTCGCTAGTCCACTTTCCAATATTGATAAAATTACTGTAGTAGACACAGGTGGCAATAATGCAGAGGGTGGAGCAAATAAAGTTTCTGGATATGCAACAAACTTAATGGCAAATCTACAAGAGTCATTGAAGGCATCTTCCGGCATTGATGTCAAAGAGCTGTTGGAAAATATAAGTGGTAAAAAGCACACGACAGATGATTATGATTTAGGTAGCCCACGATATCAAAAAGACGAATTAAATGCAGAACTAACAGATGTAGACAATCGATAAAGGCTTTAACAGAGAGGTATTGTAAAAAGTGCCTGAGAGTGTAAAAAGTTTTGTGTAAATGGATATACTTTCCAATAAGGAGATGATCATTTATGCAAGACTTTTTTCATGATAAAACCATTAAAGATTTGGTAAAAGAATGTCGTACTGTAGAAGATGTACAAGAGATGATGAAGCTTTTATTTAAGGATACCATTCAACGGGTATTTGAAGCTGAATTAGAGGATGAACTGGGTTATC
>NZ_JABXHF010000020.1:0-56423 GCF_013393565.1 Virgibacillus sp. | reverse complement strand
ATTTAATGGATAAAGGTGTTTATCGTGTGCTAGGAGAAGCGACGAAAGATCGGTATGCTACGATTACAATTATCGGAGCGACCACCGAAGATCCGCATAAGGCATTACTTCCTGCTTTAGTTCGGCGGTTTTCGATTAAATTGATATTACCGTCGTTAAAAGAGAGAACTCGGGAGGAAAGAGAAGAGCTTGTCAATTATTTCTTGCGACAAGAAGCAAATAAAATGGATACGAGCTTAGCTATAACAGATCAAAGCCGTGAAGCGCTGCTCTTATATCCTTGTCCGGGAAATATAGGTCAATTAAAAGGTGACATTCAAATTGCCTGTGCACACGCTTATTTACGTTACTTAAATAAACAGGAGGAAAAAGTAACAATTCAAATAGCAGATTTACCAGATAATATTGCTAGCTTCGGTAGCTCTTCTTCTTTAGAACAACGGGAAGTAACTTCTACCATTGAAGGGGAAAAAGCGATTAGTGAGCATCTCCCTAATATTTATCAAAAAATAGCTAAACAAGCGGATCATCAATCGATTCATATAACGATTCAAAAATATATTGCTGATTTATCAAAGAAATATCGTCAGCCCGACTTTGTGCAGCAAGGGTGGCAACAATTAATTGATGAGGATTTGTTTCATGCTTTATTAGACGCTAAAAATCGACTATCTTATTTGCCCGTACATTTTAATAATAATCAATTGTATGTGATCGGTTTACATTTACAAAATTATCGCAACCATCAACATGAAGCAAGGGAAGAACTCCCCATTGTTGTGCATCATAACCCAGCGTACCGAGAAGCGGCGCAACAGTTAGCTACCCATTTACATACAAGGATAGGATTAGCTTTACCAGAAGAAGAAATTGCCTTATTGGCTCACTTTTTAACGGCTAATGAAAGCAATGTGCTTCACGCTGAGCAATCGATCGCGGTTATTTTAGTTACACACGGGGCAGCTACTGCTTCTTCCATGGCCGAAGTGACAAATACGTTATTAGGAAATGAAGTCATTCAAGCGATTGATATGCCATTACATGTTTCAGCTACAGAAATATATCAGCAGGTAAAGCAAAAGATAAGTACGATGACACATATAACAGGTGCGCTCTTACTTGTAGATATTGGCTCCTTGATCACGATGGGAGATGCGATAAAGCATGATTTGGATGTGCAAGTAAAAACCTTATCGAGTGTTAATTTACCGATGGTATTAGAAGCTGGTAGAAAGTCACTTACTTCCAATGTGAGTTTAGAAGAAATTTATCAAGCTACGAAAAAAGCAATGACTATTTTTGTGAAGGAGAAAACAAATTATTCCCCAGTAGAAAAAAAGCGTATGATTACTACCGTTTGTTTTACAGGAGAAGGGGCTGCGCAATTACTAGAATCGTGGATTGAGGATCAATTAGCAGAAGTAGATGAGGATGTTCTCATTCGTTCAGTGCGCATTGATCCGACTACAAAAGATGCCTCCATGTTGGAGGAGTTAAAACAACATTATGATATTGTCGCTATTATTGGAACAGTTCCTGTTACGATAGAAGGAGTGCCTTATATTCCTGCTTGGGAGCTTTTACAAGAAGAAGGCATTGCGAGAATGACTAAATTACTAGAAGTGACGCGAAAATCTCCGAAATTACGAGAGGGAGAAGTAAAGCAGAATGAAGTCTTTCCACTTGTGTCTAAAGGGCTTGCGGAAATTGTCACATTTATTAATCCGCAATCATTAGTAGCAATTTTAAATGATTATATGGAACCTATTGCAACCTACTATCATTGGGATGTAAATAGAAAATTAGGGATGTGGATGCATCTTGGTAGTTTAATGGATCGTTTAGTAGGTGCAAAATTGCAAAATAATATGGAACAGTTGCTTGCATCTGTGCCAATCGATCGGCAATTCACAGTAGCGGCAGGAGAAAAGGAAATTTGGGAGCCGTTGTTTGCCAAGTTAGAAGCAAAATACCATCTCCCAATTTATGAACCAATTCGAAACGCATTACAAAAATTATCGCGTTAATGTGTGCAGAAATCTTGCACACATTTTTTTATTGGCTGAAACCCTTGATTTTAAAGGGATTATTTGTGTTGGCATTATTTTTGCATAATAGTAAGTGGGAGGACACAAATCAGAGAGGAGGGAGGATAGTGAAGAAGTTTTTAACGATGTATGCCGTACTATTTACAGCGATATGGGTTGGGTATGGTATATATGCACTGTGGACGAATCAAGAATCTGCACACCTCATTTTAGGACTTGGGGTCGCTTTTTCAATCGTCATTTGTTTAGCTTCATGGTTTTCCTATTGGCTTATGCGTCACTATAAAAGAGTGGATAGCATGGCGAAGAACATTTTAAGTAATTCGAAAAACAAAACGAAATAATAGATGGGAGAAATGGAAAATGGAAAACAACCAAGAAATCAAATTAATTATTTTATGTAGTTGGGGAGCAACTTCCAGTCAATTAGCGAAAAAAGTGCAAGATGCAGCGAAAAAAAGAGGTCTGTCTGTAACTGTTGATGCAGGAGGTACAGGAGAATTTAAACAGAAAGCGAGCAATTACAATGTAGCTTTACTAGAACCGCAAGTTCGTCATTTGAAAAAAGAAGTGACTAAAACAGCAGAGCAATTTGATATCCCAGTTGATTTAGTGGATCAACGTGCTTTTGCATTGATGGATGGCGATAAAGTATTGGATCAAGCTTTAAAATTAATAAATAAATAAGAGGAGGCGTGAACAATGATTGAATGGTTAGAAGATCATTTGATGGAACCTTTGGGTAAAATTGCGCAAAACAAATATTTACAATCAATTCGTGATGCCTTTGTTATTTTTGCTTTACCGGTTATTATAACAGGAGCTATTTTCCTGATTATTGCCAATCCACCATCAGCTATTGATTGGGGACCGATTCAAGCATGGGAAAGAGCAGTGGCCCCCATCCAAGCCGAATTGTTATTTCCATTTAATTTAACATTTGGTTTAATGGCTTTAACGGTATCATTTGGTATTGGCTATAGTTTAGCAACAAGACATGATATGGATGCGGTGATGGCAGGTATACTATCTATGTTGGCCTTTTTCATGACCGCTTTTCCTGTAACGGACATTACGAAAGTTCCCTTTGGTGATATTTTAAATTATTTAGGTGGACAAGGATTGTTCGTTGCGATCATTTTAGGGATTGCTACAACAGAACTCATGCGGTTTTTAATTAAGAAAGGATTTACGTTTGAAATGCCAGCGGGAGTACCCCCATATGTGATGCGAACATTCCGAGCACTAATTCCATTTATGATTATTTTACCGCTTGTTTGGATTATCTCTTGGATCGTCTGGGCGAACTATGAAGTAACACTTCCGCAATTAGTACTTGATTTATTCAGTCCATTAGTTAGTGCGTCGAATTCGTATTGGGCAGCAATTGGTATGAATCTTTTAATGCTTATTTTATGGTCCATTGGTATTCATGGAATGAACGTTGTTTCTTCTGTTGCCTATCCATTTTGGATGACACAGCTAGCGGAGAATGCGGATGCTGTGAAAGCAGGTACAGAAGCAACTGGTATCGTTACAGAGCCATTCTTCCATATGTTTACACATATTGGTGGATCTGGTGCTACGCTCGGGCTCGTCATTTTTATGTTGTTCTCCGCTTCAGCACAATTAAAACAAGTGGGGAAAACAGCGATTATCCCATCACTGTTTAATATTAACGAGCCAGTTATTTTTGGAGTGCCAATCGTACTGAATCCAATTTTAATTATTCCATTTGTTTTAGGACCTGCAATTATTGTTACTGTAAACTACATTTTATTTGCGACTGGCATATTGCCACCGGTCATTATTCAACCACCATTTACAGTACCTATTTTCCTTGGCGGATTTATTGCCACAGGTGGATCATGGTTAGCGGGATTAGTGCAAATTATGAACGCCGTCATTGCAACGGTAATTTACTACCCATTCTTTAAGAAATATGAAAAACAATTAACTATGCAGGAAAAAGAGGAAGAACCAGCAGTAGGCAACTAAGAGGAGTGTTAGAAATGAACGGAGAAGAGATTATGATGCAGCTCATACTGCACGGCGGAAATGCCCGCGGTGCAGCTTATGAAGCATTAGATGCCGCGGAAGAATATGATTTTACGGAAGCAGAAAAGAAACTGGAAGAAGCACATGAAGAATTTGTTCAAGGACATAAATATCAAACAGAATTGATTCAAGGGCAAACTGAAAGTGCGACGCCAAGTTTTTTCATGATCCATGCGCAAGATCATATTATGACAGCTCAAGCGGAAATTCAGTTAATTAAGCGTATGGTTACGCAGTTGCGAAAAACAGAGAGTATAGAAAAGCGATTGGAAAAGTTAGAGAAGAATTAAAAAAGTTTACTACTTTATCCCATAGATCCAAAAGGTCTATGGGATAGTTTTTTTGACTTGAATCCACGTTAGGTCTATAGGATGATAGCGTAGTTAAATGAGGCATAGTAAAAAATACTAAACGTAATGCGTTTGCTCTTTCTTCCCTCCATTCATATTTTGCTATCTTCCAATGATTACAGTATGCTACCTTATAACCAGCTTTTCATGAAACAATTAACTCATCACCCGTTTATAAACCCGATAAAATAAGCCATAACATAGTCCAATAAATATCCAAAAACTAATTAAATAGGTGATTGTATAGGCGTTAATCTCCCCTTGAAGCCAAAATAAGAAAAGGGAGGCAGGGAACAAAACGAAAGGGATGACATACTTGAAAGCATGTAATGTTTGCACTTCTAATTTTCGCCACTTTTTTTTACAGAATAGATGAATAATAGAAATAGCTACCCCAAGCATACCTGCAGTTAACTTGCCAAGATCATAAATATCTAGTAATTGTGCAAGTAAAACCCCACTTGCCGCACTCCATAAGCCAATAATAAAAACAGATATAGTAAGTTGATCGAAATTGCTCGTGCTAGAAGACGTTACATAGGATTCAGCTAAAACATCAGGAGAATGGAAAGTTTGAAGTACAAGGCGCTCGGCATCTTCTTTGCTATTACCTTGCTTTGTTTCTTCCATGATGGCATTGGAGAAATGATCCTCAATTTCAGCTACGATGGCTATTCGTTCCTCTTTCGGTAACTCCATCAGCTCTTCTTCTAATTTTCTTAAATAGGTATCAGTGCTTTTGATCTTCATCATCCATGACCTCCTTCTGTAATTTCCATAACAAATCCATCGATTCTTGAAACAAATTTAAACGTTCTGTTAAAACTTGGGCGCCTTTTGTAGATAGTTGGTAGTACTTTCTGCGTAAGCCCGTAACTGGGTTATCCCAATACGTATCTACTAGCTCGTTCGCTTCTAATCTTTTTAAAAGTGGATAAATAGATCCATCCGAAAGCTCAAACATGGGATTGGATTTTAATGCTTTTGTAAGTTGGTATCCATACACAGCGCTGTCTTTCATTAGAATCATAACAGCGAGTTCAGCGAGGCCTTTTCGAATTTGAATAAACCACCTATCATGATTGGTCAATATTTCTACCTCCTTCCTTATATAGGGAACTGCATTGAGTTTTGCGAATTTTGTATGGGGAAAAGAGTTTGTATTCTTTATTCTAAAAAATCGGTAAAATGGATGATTCACTATAAAATAATATGACAACAAAAATAGGTGTTAATACTACATATATATCTTTGGCATCTATTATAACATAAATCATTCGAAATTTACAGAAAATTTCTGGAGTTTATAGGAGGAGTCCTTGATGTACAATTAATTATTTGAAGTTCCTAATTTGTTAGCTTTTAGAGTCGCACTACAACTTTTTAATAAACGTACACATATGGTTCGTTGGATTATGATATAATTCCTTATAATTAAAAAAGTCGAAAAAATCAAGCTAGTGAAAGGAGTATTTCGATGCGAACGGAACAGGAAATGATGCAGCTTATTCTGCAAACAGCGCAACAGGATGAGCGAATACGAGCAGTAGTTTTAAATGGTTCGCGAGCCAATCCCAATGTGGAAAAGGATATGTTTCAAGACTATGATATTGTTTACGTGGTGAAAAATATGGCTTCCTTTACTTCGAATCATTCATGGGTGGATGTGTTTGGTGATCGGGTCATGATGCAAATGCCTGAGGGAAAGGTTACACCACCGCCAGAGAATAAAGGTCATTTTGTTTATTTGATGCAATTTAAGGATGGAAATCGGCTTGATTTAACATTGATTCCGGAAGAAAAGCTTGCTTCGTTTCAACCATTTGATAGTTTAAGCGTGTTATTGATGGATAAAGATCAGTTAATTGGCGAATTACCTCCACCTAGTGAACGAGATTATTATATTCAAAGACCAACAGAGCAAGCATATGCAGATAAGTGCAATGAGTTTTGGTGGATTTGTTTGAATATTAGTAAAGGATTATGGCGGGAAGAGATAACGTACACGATGTTTATGTACGAACAAATTAACCGCAATGTACTTATGCAAATGATCGATTGGTATATTGGTGTGAAAACGAATTTCTTAGTTAGTGCAGGAAAGCTTGGCAAGTACTATCCCAACTATTTAGATGAAGAGGACTGGGAGAAATACAGGAAGACATATAGCTGCGGCAAGGATGTTGATCGGATTTGGGAAGCATTATTTACGATGTGTGACTTATTTACGAAGTTATCCAAACATGTGGCGCATACGCTTGATTTTGCGTTCCAGCAAGAAGATGTAACGAATGTCATGATGTATATGAGGCGCATAAGAAAACTTGAAAATTACGGATAAAGGGGTATAGAAAGGTAGTGAGAAACATGTTGATGAAACCAAATAAGCTGCAAAAAGGGGATCGTGTGGCAACAGTGAGCCCAAGTTGGGGTGGGGCAGGTGAAACGGAACTTCGCTATCGTTATGAAATTGGTGTAAGGCGGTTAGAAGAGGTGTTTGGGCTGGAAGTTGTGCCAATGCCTAACAGTTTAAAAGGTGCCGCATATGTCTATGAAAACCCACAAGCTCGTGCGGAGGATTTGATGCAAGCCTTTCAAGATCCAACCATTAAAGCGAGTATTGCCAACATTGGCGGGGAAGATAGTATTCGACTCTTACCATACATTGATTTTTCTGTCATTCGTAATCATCCGAAGATCTTCATGGGCTATTCTGATGCAACGATGGTGCATTTGTTCTGTTACAAAGCAGGTCTATCCTCTTTCTACGGTCCAGCCATATTAACCGATTTTGCTGAGAATGTGGAGATGCATGAATATACCATTGATTTTATCGAGCGAACGCTTTTTTCTCAGAAACCGATTGGCAAAGTGGAACCAGCAAAGGAATGGACGAGTGAGTTTTTAGATTGGTTCGTCCCTGCAAACAGCCAGATAAAAAGGAGTATGCAGCCGAATAACGGATACGAGTTGCTACAAGGAAAAGGCATTGTTTCGGGGCACTTAATCGGTGGATGTATGGAAGTATTGGAATTTGCCAAAGGGACAGAGCTTTGGCCGAAAATGGATCATTGGAAGGATGGCATGTTATTTTTTGAAACATCAGAAGAAAAACCATCACCAGACCATGTGAAACGTTGGTTAAGAAATTATGCTGCCCAAGGCATTTTGCACGTAGTAAACGGTATGATTTTTGCAAAACCGCAGCAAGAGCAGTATTATGAAGAATATAAAACTATAATTGGGACAGTGTTACAAGAGTATGATTTAGAACATTTGCCAGTCCTGTTTAATTTGAACTTTGGCCATACAGAACCGAAATTTATTTTGCCTTACGGAGCAATGGCGGAAATGAATTGTGAGGCAAAGACATTTTCAATACTAGAAAGCGGTGTACAATAACCTTGTCTTGTTTGTGTGTTATTTCATGCCGTATATTTTAGAAATGAGATTGAAATACTACAAAAGGAAGCTCAGCTGAAGTTCATGGGGAGCTTCGTGTTCGTTACGGTATATTTCATTTAATTTTGTCGAAGAATTATCGGCTATCACCATGATTCGCTTTGGGAGAGAAAACAGTTGCAGACAAGTATGACTTTCTATTAGATATACGATCGCTTTCTCCATAACAACAGGATACTTTTAGGAAGGAAGGAATGAGGATGTATGTACATGACGATTCCTGAAACAGCAGAATATTTGTCTATGAATGAAAAGCAATTACATGCACTTGTGTTGCAAGGGAGAATTAGAGCTGTGCATGATGGGGAACAATTTCTCATTAACAGTGAACAATTTCAAACCCATTTTGAGCAGGTAGAAAAATATCGGGCGATGATTCAAGACTACCTCAATGAACCGATTCCTGAAGATTTGGACGTGAAAGATGAAGATTAAATAAAGACTCGTGTTAAATAGTCTTGGTCTATTCGATGCAAAGCACAATTTGATATGCTAATCTTTGATGGAAAGCCTGTTTGGTTTATCTGTTGTTATAACACCTAATGAAGCCGCATAATAGTAAGTTATTATGCGGCTTCGTCATTTAATAAATCTTAACTGAACAATGGGAAACGCTTTGAAGAAACGTTCTGGGAATTGTGCCATAGAACGATAAAAGCGGCTACTTCAAGCTATGCTAAGTGTCGATTGTTCATGAAGATAACCCCATAATCGCTTTTACTTCGAGGTACTCCTCAATACCGTAGTCGCCCCATTCTCTACCAATACCCGATTGTTTATAGCCACCAAACGGAGCAAAGAAATCGGTCTTTCCGTCATTCACCGTAATTTGTCCGGCTTTTATATTGTTGGCTACGTGAGCAAGTGTCCGCTTATCTTTGCCGACAACGTAACCTGCCAGACCATAAATCGTATCATTAGCGATCTCTAGCGCTTCATCTAAATCATTATAGGTGATGACAGAGAGGACAGGTCCAAAAATTTCTTCTTGAGCAATGACCATATCATTGGTTACATCTGTAAACACGGTTGGCTTTACATAATAGCCTGTCTCTAAGCCTTCTGGTTTTCCAGTGCCACCGAGGAGTAAAGTTGCTCCTTCATGAATCCCCTTTTCAATATAGGATTGTACCGTATCCCATTGATCTTTAGATATAAGCGGCCCTGTTTTTGTTTCTGTTTGTTTTGGGTCTCCATATTCAAAAGAGGAAACAGCTTGTTTGACTGCTTTTTCAAATGCCTCTTTTTTCGAAGCTGGAATAATTGCTCTTGTTGCTGCAGAGCAAACTTGGCCTGTGTTCATCATAATATTCCAAGCCGCAGTTTTCGCGGCTTTTTCCATGTCTGCATCTTCTAATACGACAAGTGGTGATTTCCCTCCAAGTTCAAGAGCTACTTTTTTAATTGTTTCTGCTCCATTTTTCATGATTTTTTCGCCTACTTTTCCTGAACCTGTGAAGGAGACAAAATCAATATCTGGATGTTTGCTAATGCCATTTCCAATCGTTGAACCAGAACCGTTTACTAAATTAAACACACCTTTTGGAACACCAGCCGTTGCCAAGATATCAGCTAGCATCATGGCTGCAAAAGGTGTCATCGAAGCTGGTTTTAATACCATGGGACTACCGGCTGCAATCGCTCCCGCTATTTTTGTCGAGGTCTGATTAGTTGGGAAGTTCCAAGGTGTAATTAACCCACTTACACCAATTGATTCTTTGCGAATTTTATGATTTCCTCGATTTTCTTCAAAAGAAAAGTCTTTTAATGCTTCGGCTGCATGCTTGAAATGGTTATATCCCATGGTGTAGTGAACATTTTGGGAAATAGATACTGGAGATCCTAGTTCTTCTGTAATTACGTCAATCAGTTCGTCTTTTTTATTTTCATACTCATTGGCGATGGCTTCCAACAATTGGATTCGTTCTTCTTTTGACGTTTTTGAAAAAGATGGGAAAGCTGCTTTTGCTGCAGCCACTGCCTTATTGAGGTCTTCTTCGGTTCCAGAACTAATCTCACCAATCACTTCTTCGGTCGCAGGATTGCATACTTGGATCGTTTCGGAACCAGTTGAGCCGATCCATTCACCGTTAATAAAATGGTTTAGATTTGTTCGCATAGTGATCCTCACTCCTTCGTAAATGTGGTTGTAGAGGAGGTGTTCCCTGTGGAATATCTCGTTAAACTTTTGTTAGATAAAACATCGCTCATTATGCAATGAGGCTCGTGCATTTTTAAGGTGGTGTGATCCTACCTGTTAGCATAATGAGATGAGTATTCTCTTGTGAATGCATTCTGTTTCTATAAAGGGGCCTTTGTTACAATTCGTCCCTTTCTTCCTTCTGTCGTCTCTGCCATTTGTAAAGAGCGGATAACCGATTCTTCAATAATTTCAACGACCGCTTGGAACAGCTGGTTCATTAACGGATGATCATCCCGTAAATAATCAACGGTTTGTGTGTAGGAATCGGAAGCGTGTGGGACTTTATTCGCAGTTGAAAAAGCAATGGCAATGTCACCGCTGCCGTTCGCTAATTGACTACCAGTGCACCCAAGACCCGCAGCACAACGTTTAGCAAGTCGTTGTAATTGTCTCTCGAGTAGTGGTGCATCTGTTGCTAAGATCATCATGATGGAACCATCAGGGGTATCTTGTTGGACTGGCTCCCAACGAGCAAAGAGCGCATCACCTCTTTTGCCGAAGTTACTTAATACGATCCCGCCAATTTGATAGTTTATGGATTTATGTGAAACGATACGTGAAGCTGTTCCGATTCCCCCTTTATAACCAAAGCATACCATCCCTTTTCCCGCACCGACTGAGCCTTCAGCTACAGGCGAGGTGCTAGCTGATTTAATCGCTTTGACAGCATGTTCTGGCTTGATTGCAGGGTAGCGCGCTGTATTTAAATAACTGTCATTACATTCCCCGACAACAATATTAATGGAACTTGTCGTGTCGCCAATTTCTTCTGTTGTATCGAGCATATAGTCGAGCGTTCCTTGCCAAACAGAACCAACGCTAAATGTATTTGTCAGCATAATTGGTGATTCCACAAGTCCAAGTTCATTTATTTGAACTAATCCTGCTGTTTTGCCAAATCCATTTAACACAGCACTCCCGGCATGGACTTTATGACGAAATAGGTTGCCTTTATGCGGCAATATGGCCGTTACTCCAGTGCAAATAGTTTGTTCCTCATCTAATTTTTCATATAACGTGACATGTCCAATTTGGACTCCTGCAATATCCGTAATACAATTATGGCTCCCTTTTTTTAAATTCATCTGAGTAAACTCCTATCCATAAAAAACTTTATACATGCTAAAAAATTAATAGAATTATTTGAATAGGACAAGTCTAAAGGATGAACAGAATAGTTGCAAATAAAAGGGACGGAGCAATAAACAGATGAGAAGAAAAACAAAAACGGCATTTCCCTTCCTTTTTTCTATCTCGCTTTGCTTTTTAATAGCAATATCGAAATACGCCTGTAGCTGATCGAAAGACAGCTTTATTGTTTGCGTGATAAGATAATGTAGAAATACAAACGAGTAGGTGAAAAGCATTGGAAAATATTCTGCTGCAAACAGATCGGCTCTATAACTCGATTGTTCAGGAAATGAATCGGCTTATTAAGGAAGAAGTAATTGTAACAGATCAGCAAGGTTATATTGTGGCGAGTACAGATGCTAAACGAATTGGCAGTTACCATGAAGGTGCTTGTATAGCAATGCAACATAAAGAAAAAATGATCATGTCAAAAGAGTTAACCAAAAAACTACATGGCGTAAGAGAAGGCGTCGTGTTTCCAATTGTGATTAACAAAATTCCTTTGGGTGTCCTTGGGATTACTGGTAACCCGTCTATCGTAGAGCCATATGCTAGATTGGTACAAAAAGTGACAGAATTATTTATACAAGATTCGCTAACTAGAATAAATCAGGAAAGCAAAGCACGTGACGTGGAATTTTTTATTTTTGACTGGCTCAATCAAACAAGCAGCTATACGAGTTTAGTTGAGAGAAGTAAATTTTTTCATATTAACATGGAAGCTTATAAGCAAGTAGTTGTATTTAAAAGAAAAGAATTACAAACTGGATTTTCGTACCATCGATTTGAAAAGTTGAAATCTGTTTGGGATGATTTCGTCGGTGCTTTGTTTGTAAGGTGGGGGCAAGACCGAATTGTCATGTTAGTTGAAGCAGTAGAGGCATCGTTATTAGATCATTGCCTACGCAAATGGATCGCTGCTGTATACCAAGAATTAGATGAACATTTGTATGCTGGGGTTGGAAATATTGTTGAGCCAGAGCACTTATCGGCATCGTTTTCGCAAGCAGTAAAGGCAAGCGAACATGCTGATGGGACAAATCCTGTTGTGTTTGAAGCGGATTTACGTTTTGAAATGCTCGAACATGAAATTAGTGCGCAAACAAAAGAAACGTTTATTTGTCGAACTTTAAAAGAGTTAGTAAAAGAAAAAGAGCTAATGAAAACGCTAGCGAGCTGGTTTTCTCATGATATGCAAATGCAAGTTACGGCGAATGCTTTACATATTCATAAAAATACATTGCATTACCGGCTAAATCGAATTGCAGAAATTACTAATTTAAATCTTAAAAAGTTGGATGATGTTATGTTATTGTATATGGCCTTTCGCTTATCATCATGTAATTATAATAAGTAATAAAATGTAAAGTTGCTGAAGTTCAAAATGACAAAAGTTATAGCAAGCGCGGAATCTAGAATTTGATATACGAACCACGAAATGTTACAGCTTGTAAGCAGATTTCATATAAATTGTTTTTATAATTAAAAACTTGTACATTGAACCAAAAGAAGGCGTTATCTCTGCTGAATTTTTGTTCAAATATACATTTCTTTTTCTTTTAATTTTTCTTAAAATAGAATTATTACTATGTAGGAGAATGTGTATGTTAAATAGGGATGTAAGAGAAAAGCTAATCGCAATTGTCGGGGAAAATAATGTAGAAGATAACAATGCAAGTTTACTAGCTTATTCATATGATTCTACGCCACGGTATCAGACATTACCTGATGCAATGGTAGCACCGAGAAATAAACATGAGGTTTCAGCGGTGGTGAAAGTTTGTAATGAACATCAAATACCAATTGTACCTCGTGGGTCTGGGACAAATCTATGTGCTGGCACAACGCCTTCAGAAGGAGGAATAGTGCTTATTTTTAAGCACATGCGAGAAATTTTAGAAATTGATGAAGAAAACTTAACTATGACCGTACAGGCTGGGGTATATACAAAAGATATTTTAGATAGAGCGAAAGCAGTAGGTCTTTTCTATCCGCCAGATCCAGGTTCGATGCACATATCGCAAATCGGGGGGAATATTAGTGAGAACTCTGGTGGACTGCGAGGGCTTAAATATGGTGTGACGAGAGATTACGTGCTTGGACTTGAGATCGTTTTGCCAAACGGTGAGATCATTCAAACTGGTGGAAAGCTTGCCAAAGATGTAGCGGGGTACGATTTGACAAGATTGTATGTCGGAGCAGAGGGGACGCTTGGGGTTATTACCGAAGCGATCTTAAAGCTTGTTCCACAACCAGAAACAAAACAAACGATGCTTGCCCTTTATCATGATTTAGCAGCTGCCGCGGAAAGTGTGTCAGCGATTATTGCCAACCGCATTATTCCTGCTACCTTGGAATTTTTAGACCAAGCGACAGTGCAAGTTGTAGAAGACTATGCCAAAATTGGACTGCCGACAGAAGCGAAAGCAGTGCTATTAATTGAACAAGATGGGCCACCTGAAGTAGTCGCTCGTGATATGGAAAAGATTGCGTCGTTATGTAAAGATAATCAAGCATTTGACGTACAGGTGGCGCAAACAGATGAAGAGGCAGAGCAATTGACGGCAGCGCGGAGAACAGCGTTATCCGCGCTATCTCGGTTAAAGCCGACAACTATTTTGGAAGATGCTACGGTGCCGCGCTCGAAAATTGCAGCAATGGTAAAAGCAATTGGGGAAATTGCTGCAAAGTACGAGCTAACTATTTGTACATTCGGTCATGCTGGTGACGGAAACCTCCATCCGACATGCCTTACAGATGCTCGTAATGAGAAAGAAATGGAATTAGTAGAAAAAGCATTTGCAGAAATTTTTGAGAAGGCGGTTGACCTTGGAGGAACGATTACAGGTGAACACGGTGTCGGAATGATGAAGCTTCCTTATTTGCATTTGAAAGCGGGAGAGCATGGAGTTGAGGCGATGCGCCGTATAAAGCAAGCGTTAGATCCTCATGAAATTATGAATCCAGGAAAAATGTTTGACCCGCTCACAAAGCAAAGTAAGGAGGTGGAGAAATAAATGGATACACAAGAAAAAGCACGCATTCAGACCGCTTTTCAAGAAAAAATGGATTATGATGAACTAATGAATTGTACGCGTTGCGGATTTTGTTTACCAAGTTGTCCAACATATGTTGAAACAGGAAGAAATGAAGTCCATTCACCACGTGGGCGAATCGCTTTAATGAAAGGTTTGGTCGACGGGGTGATTGAACCTAGTGAAGAAGTGAAAGAATCTATTGACCTTTGTCTTGGCTGTAGAGCTTGTGAACCCGTGTGTCCTTCTGGTGTGAACTTTGGCAGATTATTAGAGCAAGCAAGGGATGCGATTTATCAAAGCAAAAATCCAACATTACCAGAAAAAGTAATGAAGGGGATCTTTTTAAAAAATATTTTCCCTCAACAAAATCGCATGATTGGGCTGACTGGTTTACTGAGCTTTTACCAACGTTCTGGTGCTCAAAAACTTGCACAAGCAACTGGCGTCATGAAACTTTTTCCTGAGACGATGCGCACCATGGAAAAAGTGCTTCCAGATGTTCCAAAGCGTTCTGCAATGAAACGACGCCCACATCACTTACAGCCACTCCACAGAAATCGTACCAAGAAGATAGCGTTTTTTTCTGGCTGTTTAATGGATACCATTTTTATGGAAACAAATGATGCTACCATGAAGCTATTGCAGTATGCAGGGTGCGAAATTGTTGTTCCTAAAACACAAGCTTGCTGTGGAGCATTACACGGACATAGTGGGGAAATGGATCATGCTCGAGAAATGGCAAAATGCAACATTGCTGCTTTTGAAGAAGCTGAAGTGGATTATATTATTACAAATGCGGGTGGATGCGGTGCCTTTTTAGTGGAATACGCTCATTTATTAAAAGATGATCCGCAATGGCATGAACGTGCAGAGCGCTTTTGTGCGAAAATCAAAGATATCACTCGGGTGTTAGTAGAACTTGAATTTCATAAACAGCCGTTGTCTTTACCGGAACAAGTCGTTACGTATCAAGATTCTTGCCATTTGAAGAACGGTCAAAAAACATTTATGGAACCAAGGCAATTGCTAGAGTCAATTTCCGGTGTTCAGTATGTAGAAATGAAAGATGCAAGTCGTTGCTGTGGTTCAGCAGGCATTTATAATATTGTTCAATCCGAAATGTCGATGCAAATCCTTGATTATAAAATGGAACAAGCAAGGAATACGAATGCGAAAACGATTGTGACGACGAATCCAGGTTGTCTACTGCAAATGAAGCTAGGTATTGAAAGAGAAGGTTTGTCTAAGGAAATGAATGCCGTGCATATTGTCGATTTTTTACTGGAAGCATATGAAAGAGCAAATGATAAAGAAGCGACAAGCAAGCAAGTTGCAGCTTCAAAAGTATGAAAGATTGGAGAGACCGCGGTTTTGTAGCGGTCTTTCCTTGTACTACTAGGAAAGTATAAAAGTTTAAAGGTTTATAGTATAAGAAAACTACAGTTTCGTTATAAGACTTGACGGTAAACCTTTTTTTCTAATTCTTATGAAAGAATAAAATGTTTATGATTTATAGATAAGCAAAAAGACCGCATTTTCGCTATAAAAATTTGATGATAAACCAAGTTATTCTAATAAGAAACGAAAATTGTTGACAAAATACCTAAGGGGGTATAAAATGGGTTTGTAGCATGAAAATGATGCACCAATGAGGATGGTCTCGTGGTCAACTTATTTTATATTATACAAAGAATGAAATCGTAGATTTGGAGAAAAGTCAAGTTTTCTATCATTATAGGAAAGTATAAAATCATCGCCCAGCAACGAGGCGACTTCACGAAATTGCCCTAAGCTAAGTCATCATCGGTTCGTCGCTAAGAGGAAGGCCGACTAAAAACGGGCTAGCGCCCACGTCGGTATAACTCTGTTTTAGTGATGATTCCTAAATCTTTCGTTAATTTCGTAAAGATAGCAGTTTGAACATGAAGTGGATTTAGATATAACTTTGAGGAAAGGAGTAGACGATCATGAAATACGATGCAAAAGTAAAAAATCGTATGAAACGTATAGAAGGACAAGTAAAAGGTATTATTAAAATGATGGAAGAAGAAAAAGATTGTAAAGATGTCGTCATGCAGTTATCAGCTGTAAAGAGTGCCTTAGATAGAACTTCAGCACTTGTAGTTAGCAAAAATCTGGAGGCTTGTATTCGTCAAGCAGATGATGAAGATGCAGAACCTTTAATTAATGAAGCGGTCAATTTGCTTGTAAAGAGTAGATAAAGCATCTTTTTTGCACGATAGATTTGAGGCTGGTATAAAAAAATACGCTTATTTGGTAAAAGGATAGTTCTAAACAAAGAAAACCAGTTGGACTAGTCATACTTGTTTGATCCATGTGTTTCTTAATATATTATTACTCACTCTTGATACTATGATGGATAACATGAAGAGCTATTAGAAAACAAAACCGATATATAAAAAATTTTTCGAAAATAATACCTATACCCCTATAAGGAGAGAGTGATATGGAAATAGTGCAATGGGTGCTCATTGCTATAGCAGTTGTGTTTATAGTTAGTAGGTTTATGCCGGTAAAAGGCGTGACACAAATGACTGTACAAGAAGTAAAAAACAAGTTGAAAGATAGAAAAGTACAATTTATTGATGTCCGTACCCCGCAAGAATATAAGGCAAATCATCAAAAACCATTTAAAAACATACCGTTACACGAGCTAATGAATCGTTGTAACGAATTAGATAAGCAAAAAGAAGTCGTCGTTATTTGTCAAAGCGGTATGCGTAGTATGCGTGCAGCAAAAATATTAAAAAAACAAGGATTTGGAAAAATAACTAACGTGAAAGGTGGCATGGGTGCCTGGATATAGGGGGAGAGTGCTGTTAGAGATAATAGGCGAATATCAACGTCTAAATATACTATACAAGGAGTCGTAGTATGGCATTGTTGTTTATGAGTATAGTTGTTCTAATTCTATATTTTTCCTACCAAAGATATTTCCCTGTACGGGGAGTTAGTAGCTTAGATGAAGATGAATTATTTGTTAAAGATGATCAAACCGTTTTAGTTGATTTAAGAGATTATAATAAATCTTATAAAGATGCGCTGGATCGAGCTTTATGTTTACCGTTAGCTTATTTAAATCGGCATTATCAAGACATTCCAAGCAACTCTGTTATTTTAGTTGCTTCAAATAGTGTAGAAAAAAATATTGCTGCTAGATTTTTGTGCAACAAGGGGTATGCTGTCAAAGGCTACTATGTAAGAGACGAAAAAAGCTGCTCTGATTAGTGAGTAGCTTCAAAGCGAAGGTAAGCGCCGTATCATTTTACCGAGTAACATGGCAGATGAATTTATAGTTGACAAATCATTAGATAATAAATATTATTAACAATAGTGATTAAACAAGTCACCCATTTTTTTATAGTGAACAATACCCCTACGCCTATATGTATAAAAAGAAAGGAGTTTATGGATGGCTGAAAAAAAGAGGACGACAATTATTCTGTTTAGTGGTGAATACGATAAAGCGATGGCTGCTTATATTATTGCTAATGGTGCTGCTGCCTATGATCATGAAGTAACGATTTTCCACACATTTTGGGGGTTAAACGCACTACGCAAAGATAATCAAGCTCCTGTAAAAAAAGGCTTCTTGGAGAAAATGTTTGGAAAAATGATGCCGCGTGGTGCTGATAAAATGGGACTATCTAAGATGAATTATTTAGGAATGGGGCCAAAAATGATGAAACAAGTCATGAAAAAGCATAATGCTATGCCACTTCCTGATTTAATTTCTATGGCGCAGGAGCAAGACATAAAACTACTTGCTTGTACGATGACAATGGATTTATTAGGTTTGCAAAAAGAGGAGTTGCTCGACAATATTGAGTACGGTGGCGTAGGAGCATATGTCGGAGATTCCGAAGATGCAAATATAACCTTATTTATATAAAACAAACAGCTCTTGGAGGGTGAAAAATGAAGGAAATTACAACACAAGATTTGATAAAGAAGTATCAACAAGATCAACAAATAAAGATTATTGATGTTCGGGAAGATGATGAAGTAGCGCTAGGGAAGGCCCCTGGAGCACTCCACATCCCATTAGGAGACGTAGCAAATCGTGTCCAGGAATTAAACAAGGATGAACATTATTATGTCATTTGCCGTTCTGGTGGTAGAAGCGCCACTGCATGTAAAATTTTAGCAGAAAACAACATTGATTGTACAAACATAGCTGGAGGCATGCTTGCTTGGGATGAAGAAGTAGAAATATAGGAGGAATGAAGATGAGTATTACTGCAAATGAAGTATTAGATGCCAAAGGGCTATCTTGCCCTATGCCAATTGTTAAAACGAAAAAAGCGATTAGCAATTTAAAGGCTGGAGAAGTTATTGAAGTGCAAGCTACAGATAAAGGTTCTACAGCGGATATAAAAGCTTGGTCTGAAAGCACAGGGCATCAATACATTGGCACGGTAGAAGAAGGAGACGTGTTGAAACATTACATCCGCGTAGCTAGTGAAGCGGAAAAGAAAGAAGAAACGAAGCATGATAACGTGGTTAATTTAAATGACTTACAAAAGAAAGTAGAAGCAAAGGATACTATTTCTATCCTTGATGTGCGTGAGCCGGCAGAATTTGCCTTTGGTCATATACCTGGGGCAATCAATATTCCTTTAGATCAATTGGATACAAGACTAGAAGAATTAGATAAAGAAAGAGAATTATATGTTATATGCCGGACGGGAAGCCGTAGCGATTTAGCTTCGCAAAAGCTTACTGCTCATGGATTTAAGGATGTGATCAACGTTGTTCCAGGTATGACCAAGTGGGAAGGATCACTTGAAAAAAATAACTAAATATGGAGGAATAAAAACATGGCAAATACAAAAGTGGCAATTATTGCAGCAAATGGGGGACTGTTTGATGCATATAAAGTTTTCAATTTAGCAACAGCAGCTGCAGCATCGGATGCAGAAGTAGGCATTTTCTTTACATTTGAAGGATTAAATTTAATTCATAAGGAAGCTCATAAAAACCTTCCATTGCCAGAAGGAAAAGAGCATTTTGAGGAAGGCTTTAAACAAGCAAATGTACCATCCATTGCAGAATTATTAAGTATTGCGCAAGAAATGGATGTAAAAATACTAGCCTGTCAAATGACAATGGATGTAATGAACTTAGAAAAAGATCAGCTCGTTGATGGTATTGAAGTCGCTGGTGCAGCATCTTTTATTGAATATGCGAAAGATGCCAATATGACGCTAACATTCTAAACTAGGAAATAAACGAGTGAGTTACTTTATTCTAAATGGTAGATTATATTAGATAAATGTATTTAAAATCAGGGATATCCCTGTTTGACGCAGATATACAGTCAAATTTAAAGGAGGATTTTATTTATGGAAGCAGCAAAAGTATTAGACGCAAAAGGGTTAGCATGCCCAATGCCAGTAGTAAGAACAAAGAAGGCGATCGCAGAAATAAATGCAGGAGAGATTTTAGAGGTGCATACAACAGATAAAGGTTCAAAAAGTGATTTAACGGCGTGGGCTAAGTCTGGTGGGCATGAATTAGTAAAAGAAGCCGAAGAAGGCGATGTATTTAAGTTTTGGATTAAAAAGGCTTAATAACATTTCTCGGGGGCACTTTCCCCCGAGACTAGAAAACGATCTGAACGTTTCCTAATAATGTAATAAGTGAATTGGAGGTGGCTCCATTGGGATGCAAGGCGCAAAATCCATGAAAAGCGTCTGTACCCGATTCAGCAGGAAGGGGTTTTTAAATTGTGGAAAAAACTAGTTCCAGCGTTTGATTGGTTGCCAAATTATAATCGTAGTGATTTCAGTGGTGACTTATCAGCCGGATTAATTGTAGCCATTATGCTAATCCCACAAGGTATGGCTTATGCCATGTTAGCTGGTTTAGACCCAGTTATCGGACTATATGCTTCAACAATTCCTTTAATTATCTATGCGCTTTTTGGTACATCAAGACAGTTAGCAGTAGGTCCAGTAGCAATGGTGTCTTTACTTGTTCTAAGTGGTGTTTCAACATTAGCCGAACCCGGATCATCGGAGTATGTTTCGCTCGTTCTTTTACTCATGTTAATGGTAGGATTGATTCAATTATTATTAGGGGTTCTTAAGCTAGGATTCTTAGTTAACTTTCTGTCGCATGCTGTCATTAGTGGCTTTACTTCAGCAGCAGCGATCATTATCGGTTTGAGTCAATTAAAGGACCTAACTGGTGTTACGTATGAATCTGGAAAAAGTGAAGTGTTTTTGCTTATCTTAGAATCTGTAAAACGAATATCCGAAATTAACCCGATTACATTAACGATTGGTATTGGTAGTATTGTTTTGTTAATTCTATTTAAAAAATATGTAAAAAAGATACCTGGCCCTATTGTAGTGGTTACACTAAGCATCTTAGCAGTGTATGTTTTCAATTTATATGAAGATGGTGTATCGATTGTAGGGCAAGTTCCTAAAGGACTGCCAGCATTGTCTTTCCCAACATTTACGATGGATTCCATCGTTGCTTTGCTACCAATAGCGTTTACCATTACCTTTGTTGGCTTTATGGAATCTATTGCTATGGCAAAGGCTATCGCAGCTAAAGAAAAGTATAAAGTAAATGCAAATCAGGAATTAATAGGCTTAGGTTTGGCAAATGTTGGAGGTTCCTTTTTCTCTGCTTATCCTGTAACAGGTGGTTTTTCTAGATCAGCGGTCAATTACCAAGCAGGTGCAAGAACGCCGTTAGCTTCAATTATTACGGCAGTGCTCATTATGCTAACATTACTTTTTTTTACAGATTTATTTTATTATCTTCCAAAGGCTGTGTTGGCGGCAATTATTATGGTAGCTGTCTATAGTTTGATCGATTTTCATGAAGCTAAAAAACTATTTAAACTTAACAATGCAGACGGTTGGACTTGGATACTAACATTTTTGGCAACATTAGTGCTCGGAATTCAAACAGGTATTTTAATCGGTATTGTATTTTCACTGCTTGTCTATGTTAGTAAAAATGCTTATCCACATATTGCGGAATTAGGCTTTGTGGAAAGTCGTGGTGTGTATAAAAACAAGCAACGTTATCCTGATGCAATGGATGATCCAGAGGTAATCATCTTTCGTGTAGATGCTGATCTGTTCTTCGCTAATATGTCATTTGTTGAAGATAAATTGTGTAATCGGTTAGCAGAAAAACCAGATACAAAGTATGTTATTATGGATTTTTCCGGAGTGAATTCGATGGATGCTGTTTCCATTCATTCATTGGAGGAAATGATGCAGACTTGTAATCAGCATACGCAATTTTTATTTGCGGGTATTAAAGGGCCTGTCATGGATGTATTAGAAAAAGCAAGCTGGGATAAAAAATACCATCAGATGATTCACTATATTACTATTGAAGAAGCAGTAAAATCATTGAAAAATAGGGTGAAGAACGATGGATGAACAACATATCATTCAAAGTAATCAAGATTTTGTTAAAAAAACGCAATTGGAAGACCCGGATCTTTTCAATCAGTTACAACAAGGGCAACACCCTGATTTCTTCGTATTAGCATGTAGTGATTCTCGAGTTAGTCCATCTGTCATTTCGCAAATGAAGCTTGGCAATATGTTTGTCCACCGAAATATTGCTAACCAAGTAGCGAAAGAGGATGCAAGTTTTTCAGCGAGTCTTTATTATGCCTTGGTCCATCTTAAAGTGAAGCATATTATTATAAAGGGGCATACAGAATGTGGTGGTATTCACGCTGCTTGGAGTGGTAACAATGAAGAAGAATTAGCACCATGGATTGCTAACATCCGCAGTAATTTACCAGATTCAAGTTCTAACAAAGAAGTCTCCATGGATGAGCTAACGAAAATCAATATCATGAAACAGGTAGAGCATATAAAAGATCATCCTATCTACAAAGCATATGGAGAAGGAGTAAGCGTAAGTGGATTATTGTTCCATCTTGACAGTGGAAAATTAGAAAAAATCGTCTAAGTTTTAAGTGGTTGACAATGTGGATATATTATTCTATAATACCTCATAGGGTATAATGAAGAGAAGTTATTTTTTTGGCTTTAATAATACCCTGAAGGGTATTATTAAAGAGTAAGGATCCAAAAGTAAGTAAATAAAAACGTAACAAATGGAGGTATGGAGATGTCTTTTACAGCAATGAAGTCTCATGAAGTAGCAAGAAAGGTCATCCAAAAGAAAGAATTATTTATTTTGGATGTTCGTAATGAAAGTGATTTTGCAGATTGGAAGATAGAAGGAGAAAATTTTTCATATTTAAACGTCCCTTACTTTGATTTAATTGATGGTGTAGATAGTATTTTAGATAAATTGCCAACAGATAAAGATATTTTAGTTGTTTGTGCGAAGGAAGGATCTTCTGTAATGGTTGCTGAAATGCTGTCGGAACAGGGATTACAAGTTTTCTATTTAGAAGGCGGTATGAAAGCTTGGAGCGAACACATGGAGCCAATAAAAGTTGGTGATTTAACTAACGGTGGTGAAATGTATCAATTTGTTCGCTTAGGAAAAGGATGTCTCTCTTATATGGTAGTGTCTAATGGTGAAGCGGCAATTATTGATGCTACACGCATGACAGGTATTTTCACTCGTTTTGCGAAGGAGCTTGGCGTTACTATTAAGCATGTGCTCGACACACACTTGCATGCAGATCATATTTCTGGTGGTAGAAGTATCGCTAAAGAAACAGGAGCGACGTATTGGCTTCCACCGAAAGACGCTGGAGAAGTTGTATTTGATTATCAAGCTCTAGAAGACGGGGAAGAAGTGAAGATTGGTAATACAACCATTAATATCCATGCTTTATATAGCCCGGGGCATACCATTGGTTCTACATCCTTTGTCGTCGGTGAAAAATATTTATTGACAGGTGATATTCTATTCATTGATTCTATTGGTAGACCAGATTTAGCTGGACTTGCAGAAGATTGGGTAGGAGATCTACGCGAAACGTTGTATCATCGTTACCGTGAATTATCAAATGAACTCATCGTTCTTCCGGCTCACTTTATGATTATCGAAGAATTGAATGAAGATGGTACAGTTGCTGAAAAACTGGGCACACTATTTGCGAAGAACCACGGATTAAATATTGAAGACGAAGCGGAATTTAGAAAACTAGTAACGGAGAATTTACCACCTCAACCAAATGCGTATCAAGAAATTCGTCAGACGAATATGGGGAAAATTACTCCTGATGAGGAAAAACAACGTGAAATGGAAATCGGTCCTAATCGTTGTGCTGTTCGATAATAATAAGTGAAAGAGAAAACTGTCTTAAAACGCTTGTTTTGGGGCAGTTTTCTTTTGCAGCCAAGTTTTTCTACCACAATAGAAAGAAAATATCATATGGCAAATGAAAGATGGACAATAATTTAAAGTAGTGAGCGTTTTGGTCGACATATATAAGGTGTACCCTAAAACTGAAATGGTTGTATAAGAGAGAAGAAAGACATTAAATGTATGCTGCAGTTTGAATAATCGCTCTTTTGGGCTTTTTATAGGAAAATCGTAGCAAAATCTAGTAGAATATAACTACTTGTCATATAGATATATACATAAATAGGGGGTTTTGCAATGATTTTTAAAAAACAGAAAGAGGCTTCTTTTTTTCGAAAAAGTGCAGGGAAGAATACGGAGATAAGCTTGAAGGTAGAGAATGGTAATGATGTTGCTAAGCAAATTCAAATGATTGGGCTAACTATATCTGATCTATCCATCATTCGTCAATTAAAGCCTTATGTAATACAAAATAGCCATGAGATTGTTGAGCGTTTTTATGATAATTTAGCTACGGAACCATCTTTAATGCAAATTATTAATAAACACAGCTCCATTGAAAAGTTAAAACAAACGTTAAAGCGACATATATGTGAAATGTTTGATGGTGTCATCAATCCTGCTTATTTTGAAAAGCGAGTAAGAATTGCTAACATGCATGTAAATATAGGACTTGATACAAAATGGTATATGAGTGCCTTTCAGGATTTGTTTTTATCGCTAATGGATATCATTGAGCAAAATATAGAAACGAAAAATGAATCGCTTTTGGCTATACGTGCAGTATCAAAAATAATTAATTTAGAACAGCAACTTGTGCTAGAAGCCTATGATCAAAAGACGAACCAATTAAAACGGGAAGCAAATTTACAAAAACAACAAATTCGGGAGCGAGTAGCAGAATCTACGGAAAGCTTAGCAGCTATTTCTGAAGAAACGAATGCTTCCTTTCAGCAGTTGCAATCGCAATCAAAAGAAGTGATAGCGATTGCCAATAATGGTACATCATTATCGGAGGATGCTTACAGTAGAGCAAAAAAAGGAAAAGAACAATTAAATAAGCAGGATGAAAACATGAAAGCTCTATATAATTCGGTAGAGCATCTAGGAAATGATGTGCACCATTTATTAGATGTTTCTAAAAAGATGCAGTCCATTGTAAATATTGTTAAAGAAGTTGCTGAACAAACGAATTTACTTGCCTTAAATGCTTCTATAGAAGCAGCAAGAGCGGGTGAATACGGCCGAGGGTTCGCAGTAGTGGCTGAAGAAGTTCGCAATTTATCTGAACAAACGAAAGAATCGGTAACGAATGTATCCTCACTCATTGGGAATATGAATACGCAAGTGGATAAGATTACAAGCTCCTTAAGTGCAGTAGGAACAAAAATTAAACAAGGAAACGATGGGTTGCAAGAAACAGAGCAGCATTTTTCACAAATAATGGAAGCCATGCATGAAA
The DNA here is from genome assembly GCF_013393565.1 of Virgibacillus sp. Classification (NCBI taxonomy): domain Bacteria; kingdom Bacillati; phylum Bacillota; class Bacilli; order Caryophanales; family Bacillaceae; genus Virgibacillus; species Virgibacillus sp. The sequence continues at coordinate 31,377 of NZ_JABXHF010000020.1, read as the reverse complement.
CAAAAAATCAAAATAATAAGATTGATCGTGAAATTGTATCTTTTATAGATATTATTACAGAATTAAGTAAAGCAGTTGACGAAGTAGCAGCTTCTGCAGATCATTTAACAACCATTACATATGAAATGAACGAAAGTTAAACGATATAAAGTGCTGTAAGATTTCATCCATAGGACTTGGCGACAAACCAAGTCCTATGGCCGAAAAACGACAGTGTTTTTCTTATATGTATTTGTCATTAATTCTGATATAATGAAGGTAGCATCAGGTTTTGCGGAAAATGACTTTTTTATGAAAATTATAATGATAAAGAGGTGATAAATATGTCAAAATTTGAAGAGAATGTAATGAAGCTATTAGGTGAAATAAACAGTCGGCTTGATAAAATGGATGAGAAGTTCGCAGGTATAGACAGTCAATTTGATAAAGTAAATGAGAAGTTCGCAGGTATAGACAGTCAATTTGATAAAGTAAATGAGAAGTTCGCAGGTATAGATAGTCGATTTGATAAAGTGGATGAGAAGTTTGTTGAAATGAACGATAGATTTGAAAAGCTGGAAACAGATATAGAAGAAATAAAAGCGGAGAATCAGTTCATTAAACGTGCTGTATTAGAAACTAATGATGGCGTTAAAACTATTTCGGAAGATCAAAAGTCCATTCATGAAATATTAGGTGAGCATGACGTTTCGATTAGAACGTTACGAAGAAAATCTGCTTTAATTGAGGAATACGAATTGTAATTTATATTTACAATATAGGAAAAGGCTATATCATAAAAGGAGCCACCATGCCTTGTCTAGAGCGAGACACCCTCTAAATGTTAACCCCCCTGGCTAGACAGACAAAACATCTTGAAAATGTGACGATAAGGCAAGCTTTTCTAATATGTGATGAACAAGGCAAGTAAGTTTTTAAACTTGCTTTTTATTTTTGTTATTGATACTATCTAGTTATCAGAAAAGAAAAAACATGTGATAAGCAAAGGTTTCTTCCTAAATACTTATGCGCATCCATGTTAGAACTTACTGAAAACCAAAACTAAATTTAGCATTCCTTCGGGGCAGGGTGAAATTCCCGACCGACGGTGAAAAGTGGTACGCCACTTTAAGTCCGTGACCCGTTTGATATTCGCGCAAACGGTGGATCTGGTGTGATTCCAGAACCGACAGTTAAAGTCTGGATGGGAGAAGGAAAAAGGTAATTCCATATTTGGATAGTTGTTCCAAACTAGATGGCTTTATTGTGCCTGTTTATCATGAAGATGAATTGGGTTTTTAGCCATTCGAAAAGAATAACAGATATAAAAGAAAGCGCTAAACTGTATGTTTTTTCCCATAAAATCCGTACACTACATGAAATAACCAAGTTCTTTTACACGATAAGATAGTGGTTTATCGGATAAGAAAAACCAGTGTTTTATTCCATAAAGACTTGGACACAAGCCATTTTTTCTAAAGATAAGGTAAAGAAAAAGGTTCTAGTTGTGGTGGCAAAACAGGGAATAGCTTAAGTTTGACTTTTGTGGGATAGAATCATAGCTACTTTTTTTTTGATAACTTACTAGCCTTTCTATTATTGACTGTCCAAAAGCGGAAACAAGAGGAATAATCTGACTTTTCAAAGCCCCTAAATCTATGTTTAGGGGCTTTTTGTGGTCTAGGAAATTATAAAATTTTGCAGCATGGGCCCCGTCCGGCTCCAGCGCCCAGCAATTAGGCGACTTCACGAATCGCCTTACGATAAGTCATAGATCGGTTTGTTCTAAATAGGAAGGCCGACTAAAGACGGGCTTGCCGGAGGACAATGGGAAAGTATAAAAGTTTAAAAACTTATAGTATAAGAAGAACTACAGTTTTTGCTATAAGACTTATCTACAAGTCCAATTTTTCTAATGATCCTATGTTTTTGCGACCTTCTCCCAGAAGCGATAGGTTATAAGTCGGTTAATAATTAAAGGAGAGGATGAGTGGTTTGTTTACTGGAATTATTGAAGAAAAAGGGGAAATCATTTCCATGAAACATACTTCTAAGCACGCAATCGAATTAGCAGTGAAAGGTTTTAAAGTGTTACGTGATGTCCAACTAGGGGACAGTGTAGCTATTAACGGTATCTGCCTAACGGTAACTTCTTTCGATAAGCACAGTTTTGCAGTTGACGTTATGCCGGAAACGTTTAAAACAACTTCCTTACGATCATTAAAAGTAGGTTCTGCTGTGAACTTAGAACGTGCGATGGCAGCTAACAGTAGGTTTGGGGGACATTTTGTTTCTGGGCATGTGGATGGATTAGGAACCATTATTCGAAAGCAATATGAAGAAAACGCTATTTATTATGATATTAAAATCTCAGCAGATTTAGCAAAGTATGTTATTTCTAAAGGATCAGTTGCTGTGGATGGTGTTAGCCTCACTATATTTAAGGTAAAGAACAATATATTTACGATATCGCTTATTCCACATACAGCTTCGGTAACGATAGTAGGGAAAAAGAATATAGGTGATATTGTGAATATAGAATGCGACATGCTCATGAAGCATGTAGAACATTTATTGGCGTTTTCAAGAAAATAGAAAATTTGAGTACAGCCTTTTTACAAGAGAACGGTTTCATCCCAAATAGAGGGTAGTAAGATTATCTTCATAAAAACCTGGTGATAAGTCAAGATGGTTTAACCATGAAATGGATATAGTTAGTTAAATAAGAAAGGAGAATATTATGGACACGATAGTAGAAGCGATAGAGGACTTAAAAGCAGGAAAGCCGGTGATTGTGATAGATGATGAAAACCGGGAAAATGAAGGGGATTTTGTTGCTATATCTGAATACATTACGCCAGATGTCATTAATTTTATGATAACACATGGTAAGGGATTAGTATGCACAGCGGTAGATTGTAAAATAGCAAAACGGCTTGGATTAACATTAATGCCAACAACACATACAGACCCATTTGCAACTGCATTTACCATTAGTGTCGATCATAAGAAAACAACAACAGGTATTAGTGCATTTGACCGTGCGAAAACCATTCGTGCGCTTGCGAACCCTTTCTCTGAAAAAGATGATTTTCATCAGCCTGGGCATGTGTTTCCGTTAATTGCTAAAGATGGTGGTGTGTTTGTACGTCAAGGACATACAGAAGCTGCAGTAGATTTAGCAAAATTATGTGGAGCTACGGCTTCAGGGACCATATGTGAAATCATCCATAGCGATGGCTCGATGGCAAGGCTGTCGGATTTAGAGAAAATGGCTGAACAATTTAATGTAAGAATCATTTCTGTACAGCAATTAGTAACATATAAAATAACACAAAATGAGGAGTGTGGCGTCATTGAGTAACGTAATACAAGGTGATTTAGTCGGAACAGACCTGCGGATTGGCATTGTAGTTGGTAGATTTAATGATTTTATTACTACAAAATTAGTAGAAGGGGCACAAAACACATTAATGCGTCACGGTGTAATCGCTGATCATATAACAGTTGCTTGGGTACCTGGAGCATATGAGATTCCATTAGTTGCAAAGAAGATGGCAATGAAAGATGCGTATGATGCGATTATTACGCTTGGGGCGGTGATTCGCGGTGCTACGCCACATTTTGATTATGTTTGTAATGAAGTGGCAAAAGGTGTATCGCAAGCATCGCTACAAGCGGATAAACCAGTTATCTTTGGGGTTTTAACAACGGAAACTATTGAGCAGGCAGTTGAAAGGGCAGGAACAAAAGCTGGAAATAAAGGTTCTGAGGCAGCCGTTGCTGCGATTGAAATGGCTAATTTGCTTAAGAGCCTGTAAGGAAGTACACTTAGGTAGTTAACTATATACTTGTAAAATCATTTTTACACCTTAAGGAAATTATATTGATGGAAGGTGTTGTGACGCCTCATTTTAAGGATTGGAAAATTGTGATTTAAACGATCTTCAGTGGGAGATAACAGCATCTGCATCCTTTTTTTCGTAAGCGTGTTTTCGGTCATCTCCTTGCTATACGAAGCAAGCACCAGAGTAAAATAGGAAAGGTAAAGTGAAACATTGCTTAATAGAGGTCTGGCGGTAAGTAAGTTTTTGTTAAAAAAGTAATACATTGATCTTAGGCGTATGCTAGAGGTATTATAATAGACAATGGGATAAAGAAGGGCATGCTTATATAATTTTCTGTCTTTTTAATGATAGAAAGCTATCATAGATTCCTAATGAACGAGCCACATCCATACAATAGTGGCTTTCTAAGCGAAGAGAGTTTTTAAGAGTTATCGTATAATTAAACCATGGTAAACATTGGGGGAACCACTATCTACTATACTTGCAGTCGAGTTTTTATACAAAGTGTATTGCGCTATTTGACGGAAAGCCAAGTTTTTCTAATACTATAGGAAGGTAAAAAAGTTTAAAGAGTTTATAGTATAAGAAAAACTTCAGCTTTCGCCATAAGATTTGGCAACAAATCAAGTTTTTCTAATGATACATATTTTGGGGGGAGATTGTTTTGAAGCTTATATTAGCACAATTACTACTCATCGGTGTTGTCTGGACTGGTATGGCTTTTTTCTTTTCGGAAATGACAGAGCCAGCTAAGATTATTTTTTATTTAGTGACTTCATGGATGTTATTATTAATCGTACTTATTGCAAAAATATGGTGGAAAAACAGAAAGAATGAAGGATGATGACAAATGCTATCAATAGAAAATGCTTCCAAATCGTATGGCGATAAAACACTGTTTCATGCAGTTACCTGTCATATTACTAGTGGTGAGCGAATTGGGTTAATTGGCGTCAACGGTACAGGAAAGTCTACCTTTTTAAAAGTTATTGCTCGCATCGAACCAGCCGATCAAGGAGAAATTCATCATGCAAATGATTATCGTATTCAATATTTATCTCAAGACCCGTCATTAGATCCAAACTTAACTGTAATGGAACAAATCTATTATGGGGACGCGGCTATCATGAAGGTGATGCGTAATTACGAGGAAGCGCTGCTTCAGTTACAGCAAAACCCTGAAAGTGAAAAGGTGCAAAACAATTTACTAGCTGCACAGCAAGAAATGGATCGCTTGGGAGCTTGGGAAGCTAATACGACAGCGAAGACCATTTTAACAAAGTTGGGAATTACAGATTTCGATAAGCTAACAGCGACACTATCAGGAGGGCAAAAAAAGCGAGTAGCTCTTGCAAATGCATTAATTCAGCCCGCTGATCTACTTATTTTAGATGAGCCGACGAATCATTTGGATCATGCGGCTATTGAATGGTTGGAGAAATATTTACAGACGTATCCCGGATCGCTGTTGCTAGTAACCCACGATCGTTACTTTTTAAATCGAGTTACCAACCGAATTTTTGAATTGGATCGTGGTAATTTATACACATATGAAGGGAATTATGAACTGTTCTTAGAAAAGAAAGCAGAACGCGAGGAACAGGAAAAAAGTGAAGAAATAAAACATCAAAATACGCTGCGACGGGAATTAGCTTGGTTGAGAAGCGGTGTAAAGGCACGTTCTACAAAACAAAAAGCAAGAATTGATCGTGTGCAAGCTATGAAGGGAAAGACGTTAAATACGAAACAGGAAAAACTTGAAGTTCCTGTTGGTTCGTCAAGGCTCGGAAAAAAAGTTATCGAATTAAAACAAGTGCATAAATCATTTGGGAATAAGGAAATTCTATCTAATGTAAAAGAACTGTTAATACCTGGTGACCGTGTAGGTATTGTAGGACCTAATGGATCTGGAAAGACTACTTTTCTTCATATTATGGCACAACGGCTAATACCTGATGCTGGTGAAGTGATCGTTGGAGATACAGTAAAAATTGGTTACTATACGCAAGGGGAAGAAGAGTTAGACGGGGAACAGCGTATTATTGATTATATTAAAGAGATAGCGGACGTCATTTACACAAAAGATGGTTCTGTGATTACAGCTGAGCAAATGCTGGAACATTTTTTATTCTCGCGGAAACAGCAATGGACGTATATTCGAAAATTATCGGGCGGAGAAAAGCGCAGGCTATATTTACTGAAAGTGTTAATGCAAGAGCCTAATGTGTTGTTTCTGGATGAACCAACAAATGACCTAGATACGCAAACGTTAAGCGTGCTAGAAGAGTACTTGGATCGTTTCCCAGGAGTTGTCGTCACTGTTTCTCATGATCGTTATTTCTTAGATCGAGTTGTCGACAGATTAATTATTTTTGATGGCAAAGGGAATATTACTTCTTATCATAGTAATTATAGTGATTTTTTAGCGCAACAAGAGAAAGCCGAAATAGCAACGAAAGCGGAAAAGAAGACCAAGATCGTAAAGCAATCACCAAGCCTACAAAAGAAAAAGCTGTCCTATATGGATAAGAAAGAATGGGACGAAATCGAGGATGTTATAGCTTCGTTGGAAGAAAAGCTAGAAACGATTAAAAATGATATTGTGGAGGCGGGAAGCGATTCAGAAAAAGTGCAGAAACTATACGAAGAGCAGATGAGCGTAGAACAAGCTCTAAATAAAAAAATGGACAGATGGGAAGAACTATCTTTGCTTATAGAAGAATAGTTCCCTCTATATGAAAAAACACGGTGCTTGTTAACTATAACACTGTGTTTTTTCGTTATTTAACAAATAGTAGCTCTTGTGTAGAGAGCGGACGGTATTGAATGATAGTTTGCATAAAATAAACCTTTTATGTCTAAACTTACATAGAGTAGATGATGTATTTTTGTTATAAATATAAGTGCTATGACTGATTTCAAAAAGGTGAGTTTATTGAGTGCTGAAACATTATATCTGCAAATATATAACTTGAAAGAAAAACTGGGTAAGTTAGAATCAGAGTACTGGCAACTTACCTCTAATGTTGAAACATGGTACTTTTGGTTTAATATTTCGTTTTTCTTTATCCCGCTGTTCATTTTATACAAATTTATTGATCGAGAGAGAATATTTGAAATATCATTTTATGGATATTCTGTTCATATGATTAGTTCCAAAGTGAATGGTGCGTTAGAGGCGAATAATTTGCTTGTTCATCCTCATGATTTAACATCTTTATTTCCTAGTGGCATGACAGTAACAGCGGTCATTTTACCAGTAGCTTATATGCTATTGTATCAATATTGTATCAATCAGAATAAAAATTTTTATGTCTACACGCTATTATTATCTATTTTAATTTCCTACGGTCTTGATTATATATTTATTCTGATTGATTATTTAAAGCTTAACAAAGGGATGAATTTAACCTATTTATTGTTATTAAATTTTGTGGCGGCATCTCTGTCCTACTGGTTGACCGTTTTGTTTAAGTGGATCAAGGTACATAGAAAGTAGAAGGAAAGGAATAGTTTTAAATGCGTGAACACAAACTAAACGTAATAAAGCGACGTGAGGTGAGTGAGTCATGAACGAGCAAGAAATGATGAATAAAATATTTCATTTAAAAGATGAGTTGGATTATTACAGGCAGCAATTTTGGGAGCTAACGTCAAGTATCGATACATGGCATTTTTGGTTTAATTGGATAAGTGTTCTGATTCCACTTGTTCTCTTGTACTTTTTTATGGATCGAAAAAGCGTTTTTGAATTAGGTTTTTTTGGGTTTGCTATTCATGTGATGTGGACAAATATAGATACGGTGTTATCCATGAAGAATGTATTAATTACCCCACATAATATTTTTTATTTATTTCCAACAAGCTTAACAATTACAACGGTTGTATTGCCGGTAGGTTTTATGTTTATATATCAATATTGCGAAAACAAAGGGAAAAATTACTATATCGCAGCAATTATTATGTCAGCCTTTTTCGGATATTTGTTAGCACCTACTTTTGAAGCTATAGGAATGCTGGAGTTAAGAGCAGGTATGCGATTTACTTACATTTTTTTAATTGACATTGCCGTTGCTTATTTGGCTTATTGGTTAACGAAAGGATTCTGGTTATTAAAACGGCAGGGAGGTAAATCATCAAAACAAGCAGGCTAACCTAAGGCTAGCCTGTTTGTTTAAGAGTTATCTTTAAAGTTGTAAAATACGTTACTGTTTAGTGTTGGCCAACCCTTCAATTGCGATCGTTTCTACAATAGCTGTTTGGTTGTCTCTAATATTAGCTTCTAATTCTACTTTGTCTCCTTGCTGCAAGAATATGGCTCTTGGAGCTTTTCCGGAGTTCACCGTGTAGATAATAGGGTCATCTTGAAGTAGAAATTGTACAACTTGCTTTTTATCTTGTGTTGTAACTAGTACACGTTCTACTTCGCCGTCACGCTTTTCTAAGTTTGCATCTCCCGTTGATTCCACATTACTTGGATCTTGTGCCAAAGCAAGGCGATAAGATTCTAGTGTGCCTCTAGCAGTATCTCCAAAGACGACGAAATCGGAATCGGCTGCTTTAATATAAGCATAATGTTTAAAGAGTCCATTTGGATCGAGAACATTCACGACCCATGTAGGGTTTCCATCGATATTATAAAGAACTGGCATGGATCCAGTCCATTTTTTCTCTGGAAATTCTTTGTTGACAATCTCTTTTGCACCTTTACTATCCATAATGCCGTTATTTTTTTCTCCGTTAAAATATGTTAATTCACCTGTTCTAGCGTTTATTAGTGTATAACCTAGAGCAGAGTCAATGTTTTCCTTTGGAGAGGACATATCAGTAAAGTAATGCATTTCCCCATTCTCGTCAAAGATTGGTGTAACACTTGCTTCAGTCCCAGATTCGTTCGGTATTTTAACATCTTTTTTGCCAAAGATAGAATTGAGCCATCCATGTACATATTTTCCGAAGTATTCATTTTCCTCCGAAGCCATCTCAGAGCTAATAGGGCCTTCAATAAATGAAGGTGCTTCTTCTGATTTATACAGCTTTACATCACTGGATACTGGATCAACAACAGCTACATGTAATTTTTGCAAATTAGGTTTATTCGTTAATCCAATCGGTTTATACAGTGTCTGTACATACCAAGGTTTTCCTTCTTCATCGACTTCAATTTGCGCCTCTCCGCTTTGGATATAATCAGGATGCGCATTGTAAATGGTTCGTGATATTTGATGGTTAAAGTAACTTGAATTGGTATATTTCATCTTGCTCTTAACAAATTTTGGCTGCGCGTTTACATCTGTAGCTGAGATGGTGAAATATCCTTCTGTTTCTTTACCGCGAAAGTATTTCCAAAACCCAGTAAACTCTACAGGGGCTACAAAAACAATCTCGTCACCGATCTTTTGTACTTGTAATTTACCTAGATCATAAAACTGTGTATTTGGTACTACGCTCATTGCCTTTTGTACTTTATTTCTTGCGAATTCTGGTGATACAACAATTGGTGTTGCATCTTGATCTAATGGTTTTGCTTCGTCTATTTCTTCTTTGGTTATGGACTGATGTGCATCATCTAACGTAAAGATTCCTAAAATGATGAAACCGGGAATAGTAATAATGGCAAGCAGAATAAGTGCCCCTGTAATAGCATCAAAATGCTTGGTTGATTTCGTGAATGGTTTACTTTTTGTTAGTGCATATAAGCTAACCATTCCTACAGTCCCGACAATTAAATTTGCTATCGTCATGTTCGGTATCGTAATTGGTGGCATGACTATGTATATGATAATCACACTGAGTATGAATAAGGTCGCAAAAACAAGACCAACTGCTTTTAGTGTTGTCATGCGGTATTTTTTATTTTGTACAATAAAAAATATAGCGATAAGAGCATACAAAATAAATGAAAGTATCGTTGTTGTTAGCATTCCTATCATTTTTTCCACTCCTTAAAAAATTTGGCTTGTCGCCAAGTCTTCTGGCAACAAGCTGTTTTTTGCTTATACTATAAACCTTTAAACTTTTATACTTTCCTATAGTATAAATAAAAAATCTACCTGTTTCTACGTTTTTAAAAAGAGAAAAGTTTCATTAAACATATAAACTGTTTAAAACTGAGGTGTTATCAGATGAGAAAATCCTATACTTTTCTAAGTGTATTATAAACCATAGCGTTTATGTTACGATTGGGCAATGATCTAAGAAAAACTTTTCGATTTTCAAATGGAAGAAAAAGGATTACAATGAGAAAAGAAATGAAGGAAAAGGGTGGGAAACGATGCAAACCATCTATAGTGATGTGAAACAATTTCGGGGCAGTCATTATGATTATGGCTATCAACAAGGATTAAATCTAAAGCAGACATATATATTGCAAAATAGGAAAAAACAATGGAATATCCGGCAACCACGATTTGAAATTCATGAAGCTGAAGTAAAGCAAATAATCCAACCAATTGCACCTGGCATTTGGGATGAATTATGTGGGTTAATGGATGCACTTCAATGGCAGATGGTCGATATACTAAAAGAATTTGGTGGTTACCGATTGGAATATAAAAAAAGCGGCTGTTCCATTTTTACTAGTTCTGAATACATGATCCGCAACTACGATTATCATCCAAAGACATATGAAGGTCGCTATACGGTTTTTCAGCCTAGCGATCAAGGTTATGCAACGATTGCTCCATCTCAACGCATCACTGGTAGGATGGATGGAATGAATGAACACGGATTAGCAATTGGCTATAATTTTATTCATCGACGTCGTCCCCAAGATGGATTTATTTGTAATATGATTGCAAGAATCGTCCTAGAGAATTGTAAAAATGCACAAGAAGCAATAGCTTTATTACAGGAAATTCCCCATCGACATTCGTTTGGTTATGTTTTATTGGATAAAAATGGGGAAAGCTATGTTGTAGAAGCGTCACCACGGTCTGTAAATATTCGTACAGATCAAGTTTGTACCAATCACTTTGAGAATCTGGTTGAAGAGAATCGTCATCATTTAAAAGACTCAAAACGAAGGCAACAAATCATTAAGGAGCAAACGAACGATACAACCAATGCTTATGAAGCTTTTAAACTGATGAATGATTCTAAACGTGGGGTTTTTTCGACGAAATATAAGCAATGGGCTGGAACGATTCATACATCAGGTTATTTTCCTAAGCAGTTAAAAGTATGGTTCGCCTTGGGAGGCGATAGAGACCCGGTTATTTTTGATTTCAAAAAGTGGTTAAGTGGAAAAAACTTTACTATTAAACAGGTGATTGGTAAAGTAGATACTTCATTACCGTTTATTCATATGGAAAGAATATGAACGTAAAGTATGTGCTGTAAGACGACGAGTTAAACAATGTGGGAATACATATTGCTAAATACGCGTTTGTCAAAACTTAGGTGATAATGATTGTATGAATATTTCATAGCACAATGAAAAAATGCACCATGAAAAGCCTACTTTAGCTTGGGGAAACGTTTAAATAACTAGAAAAAAAGGAATATCAATATAAGTCTTTCCTTTTGTACCATAGTTGTAATATACTCTAATGGAACATCATTATAGGAGGTAGTCTAATGAAGCTTTTTCAAGTGAGGAAAGGGCAGTTTGTTTTTTATCGAAATGAATTGCACCAAGTGTATTCAGTAAAACCGATGTTTAAGAAATCTGTACATTTATATCGTTTAAAGGATATGCAACAGATATTGACGAAAGCAAGTGAAATTGAATTATGTCGTCCACAACATAATGATACATTTATTTTTTATGGGAAACGATATACCATTGATAAATATAAACGACCAGAGCCAGGTGATTATATTCTAATCATTAAGCCAGCGCCAGATTTTCTTGACCACTATTCACTGAATGCGATTGAAAAAGTTGATAGTGTAGAAGATGGGAATGTGGTTACTACTAGAGATAATGGTGTAAAGCATAGCGAATATGTTGTGATGGTTCCAGGGAAAGCAGAAGCTAGTCGAGAAATTGCATATTATGATAAAAGTTTGGTCCCTGAGGAGCAGCAAATTCAAGATGAATCGATCAGCTACTTGGCGGAAAGTGATACGAATCTTAAACCTGCTGTTGGGGATATTTATATTGATGTACATCAAGAAACAAAGGCAATGATTGTTGCGATGACCGAAGATGAAGTCGTATTTGGTCACGGGGTTCGCATACATGTATCTGATTTGTTAAATGAAGAGAAGTATAAATTAGTTTATCGGTTTGAAGAGGATTTATAAGGAGTAGCTGACTCTACAGATAGCACGTTTTCTGGTAGGGTTGGCTATTTCATTTTTCCTTTATCTTAGTTGATTTGTATCCACTCGCTACGTTGCTAAACGGGTGCCCCGAGCCTTTATTCTATGGCATATAAAATAGCTGAGTTATTAAAAAAATGTGAAATTAGTCACGGAAAGCTTGTATAATTTATTTGATCACTGATATACTAAAAGGTGTGTGGAGTACTAAAATTGTCCGGGAATTCAATTGGAAATGCAGGTATGTAAAGAGAGAAGTTTTTATAAATTAGCTCAAGCTTTTGTTACGTTGCCTGCATATCTACTCTTTGATAACCGGTAGAAGGGGCGATGACAATGTCAGAGATTATTTTTATTTCACCAAGCAAGTATATTCAAGGAAAAGATGCTTTAAAGAGTCTAGGGAAACATGTCAAGCCAATTGGTAAAAAGCCATTAATTTTATCTGATGATGTGGTATGGGAGATTACAAAAGAAACCATTGAAGCAAGTATGAAAGAAGAAAATGTAGCTTATCATTATGTACCATTTAATGGTGAGGCTTCCATAGCTGAAATTGATAGAGTTGTAAAGGAAGGTAAAGAAGCAAGTGTTGATACGGTAATAGGTGTAGGCGGAGGAAAGACGCTCGATACCGCAAAAGCAATTGCTGACGGATTGGAAGTAAGCGTTATTATCGTTCCAACAACTGCGTCCACTGATGCGCCTACAAGTGCGTTATCCGTTATTTATAGCGATGAAGGTGTTTTTGAGTCGTATAAATTTTATGATAAAAACCCAGATCTTGTGTTAGTTGATACAGCTGTTGTCGCTAAAGCGCCTGCAAGGCTCTTTGCTTCAGGAATTGCTGACGCAATGGCGACATGGGTTGAGGTAAGAGCTACATTGAAGAGTAATGGAGAAGCTATGGCAGGTGGAAAACCAAGTATTGCTGCCAAAGCGATTGCGAAAGAATGTGAACATACACTATTTGCATATGGCGAAGCTGCATTTCATGCAGTGAAGAAAGGTATTGTAACCAAACATGTAGAAGCTGTAGTTGAAGCAAATACATTGTTATCTGGTCTAGGGTTTGAAAGTGGTGGTCTAGCAGGTGCGCACGCTATCCATAATGGTTTTACAGTTCTAGAGGGAGATATTCATCATTTAACACATGGTGAAAAGGTCGCTTACGGTACATTAGTACAGCTTGTTTTAGAATTGCATCCAAAAGATGAGTTACAAAAATACATCGACTTTTATAAGAAATTAAGCTTGCCAACGACTTTAAAAGAGATGCATTTGGATAATACTTCTTATGAAGATTTACTCCGAGTTGGTAAGGCTGCTACACAGGAAGGCGAAACGATGAGCAATTTATCCAATGAAGTTACTGCAGATGATGTGGCCAATGCCATTCTTGCGGTAGACCAATTAAGCAATGCGTAAGATTAAAATGAGAAAAGAAATCTTAAAAAAGAACCGTCCAATAGCTTTAGGGCGGTTCTTTTTTTGTACTATAGGAAACTAACAAGATTGTTCTATGTCTTTAACATAGATGCTGCTTTGTATCCAAGGATATTCACGGGATCTTTTGGACTGGAATAAGGCGGTGCATAGGCAAGCTCTATTTCTTGCAAATCAAAAACAGTAAGCTTTCCTTTAATAGCAGTTGATAAAATGGCCAACCGTTTATCAGCACCTGCATAGCCAACTACTTGTCCACCGTAAATCTGCCCATCTTTAGCATCAAATAAAACTTTGATCCAAAGTTTGTCTGCAGAAGGAAAATAACTAGCATTCGATAAGGTTTCTAATGTTGCTTCTTTAAATAAAATGCCTCTAGCTGTTAAACTGTCACTGTTAGCACCAGTGGCTCCAATGGTCATATCAAACAGCCGTAATATACTTGAGCCAATGGCCCCTTGATAGGGAATATATTCATTGTTTAAATGGCTAGCAATGATAAAAGCTTGGCGATGGGCTGGCCAGGCTAAAGCAATTATTTTTGCTGCTCCAGTAATTTCATCGGTTGTCTCCACAGCATCTCCAAGTGCATAGATGGAAGGGTCTTCCGTTTGCATAAAATGATTTACTTTAATAGCGCCCGTTTCGCCAATTGATAAATCCGCATTGCTTGCTAATTGGGTATGGGGTTTTATTCCTACCGCCATAATGGTCAGATCAGCTTCTACTGTTTTGCCGCTCTCTAAATGTAAAGTTCTTCCGTCATTCGTAAACTTTTTTAACCCATCATGAAGGACTAAGTTTATATTTTTTTCTTTTATATACGAATGGACAAGTGCAGCCATATCGCTATCTACGGGATTCATTACTTGGTCAGACCGATCAATTAATGTGCAAGTTATCCCTTGTTCATAAAGATTTTCCAGCATTTCTAAACCAATAAAACCTCCTCCAACGATGGCGGCTGTTTTTGGTTGCTGTTCTTGCATGTACTTCGCGATTTTATCCATATCAGGGATTGTGTGCAGAGAAAAAGTGCGTGCTTTATTTAATCCTGGGATAGATGGCATGATTGCGGTAGCGCCTGGGGATAAAATAAGTTTGTCGTAGTTCTCCGTGTTTTCTTGTCCATCTGCCATGTAAGTAACTGTTTTCTCGTTTCGCTGAATAGCGGTTACCTCAGCCTTGGTTTTTACGTTTACATTATACTTTTCGGTAAATTTCTCTGTGGAAAATAAAATCTGATCACGGTCTTGCACAGTACCCCCTAAATAATAGGGCATGCCACAATTTGAAAAAGCGACGTATTCTCCTTTTTCAAACAGCATAATGATAGCATCTTGATTATTTCTACGAATTTGTGCTGCAACTGTAGCGCCTCCCCCAACTCCACCTACAATGAGTATTTTCTGTGCCATGAAACCACTCCTTATGTCTCTTTTATTAACTTAGCGCATGTCTAGTTATGAAGAAGACTAGACATGTAAAAATCTTTGCTATTGCAATGGAAGTAAACCTCTTAGGAAAAAATAAATTGCTATAATTATTCTTCCCTCTCTACAAATGTTCAAACGAAGCAGAAATTCATGACACAGAAAGTGAGTTATTTGATAATCCCCTTACAGTCGCATCCGTGTTCTCCTATATGAAGCCAAGAGAACCTAAAAATACGATAAGAATAGTTATTGGCGCTAGCCAGCGCAGTAATTGATACCAAGCCTTATATACCGTATCTCCTAGTTCATTCCCATAACCGAACTCTTGCTTCATTAGCTGTTTTTCAAGCTTAAAGCCAACAAATAAGGAAATAAATAAACACCCACCAGGGAGCATAATATTACTTACTAAAAAATCGGAAGCATCGAAAAATGTTTTTCCAAAAATAGTTACGTCCGATAAACTGCTAGAAGACAATGCTGCAGGGATTCCGGTAATAAATACAAGCATACCTGCCAAAAAAGCTACGGTCCGTCGGGAACGTTGTTTCTTTGCTGTAATGGCAGCAGTAATAATTTCGAGCATGCTAAGTGAAGAGGTTAATACGGCAAATAAGAATAATAATAGAAATAAACTTAAAAACAACTCTCCAAATGGCATCTGAGCAAAAGCTTCAGGTAAAACAATAAATAATAACCCTGGCCCCTCAGCAGGTTCTAAGCCGAAAGCAAACACAACAGGAAATATAGCTAAACCTGCAAGCAAAGAGACAAAAATATTCATAATAGAAACAGAAGCTGCCGACATTGGCAAACTAACATCCTTTTTCAAGTAAGAACTATAAGTGACCATGACGGAAACACCTACTGCAAGGGAGAAGAAGGATTGCCCCAGTGCATAAAGAACATTTTCTGTGTTTAATTTTGAGAAATCAGGTTGTAAAAAGAAACGAATTCCTTCCATCGCTCCTTCGAAAGTGACGGAACGAATGACGAGAATGATGAAAAAAATAAATAATAATGGCATTAAAACTTTACTTGTTTTTTCAATTCCATCCTTAACACCAAAAGAAACAACAATAATGTTAATTAGAATAAATAGGAAATGGCCTAAAATTGTATAAAAAGGACTACCAGTAATCGTGGCGAATAGATCGGCATAATTTGTTTCATTGCCAATAATCATTCCTGGAATAGATAAAAAGCTGTACGTAAGCACCCATCCACCTACAACACTATAAAAAGACATGAGTAGAAATGATCCAGCTACGCCCCAATGGCCAATAAATTTCCATAAGCCTCGTTTGGGAGCTAACGTTTGGTATGCTGATATGGCTTCTTTTTGTGCACCTCTGCCAATAATAAATTCAGCTATTAATATAGGTAAGCCGATAATAATCGTAAAAGCGATAAATAGAAGGAAAAAAGCACCACCACCATTTTCCCCTGTCATATATGGAAATTTCCAAATAGCTCCAAGTCCAATCGCCGCTCCAGCTGACGAAAGAATAAATCCAATTTTACTTGCCCATTGTTCTGGTTTATTTTGCATAAAAAGTCTATCTTCCTTTCTGTGAAAACTTTTTTCCGTTTCGCCATAAAGGCTTAACAATAAGCCAAGTTTTTCTAACGAAATGAAAATAGAGAGGAGTTCCACCTCTCTTTGTTTTGGTTTTGTAGATTATATTTTACTCTATTTTGATTGCTAAAAAAAGTCAAGTTATTTTCGCAATTAATTCAAACTTCATATTCATAAAAGGGCAGAAGAATTTTCATGTGAAATAGGTATACACTGCTACTTCATTTATCTATATGATTTTCCTGCATAAATTGGAAGATCCGAGCTGCACAATCGGCAAGAAAGATAGCTGCTAAATGAACCATTTATACATTTAACCGAGTGAAAGAAATGCAACTTTATAGTTTGCTACGTATTTCCCATAACTCAGGGAAAAAATAGTGATCAAGTACTTTTTTTAAATAGTGCACACCTGATGAACCACCTGTTCCGCTTTTAAAGCCAATAATTCGTTCTACGGTTTTCATATGTCTGAATCGCCATTGTTGGAACCAATCTTCAATGTCTACCAGTTTTTCCGCAAGCTGGTATAATTCCCAATAATGGTTGGTATTTTGGTAGACGGTTAGCCAAGCTTTCTCAACGGAAACCTCTTTTTCATATGTTTTTGAATAATCTCGTTGTAAAATGTCCGGATTAATTGTTAATCCTTGTTTTGCCAAAGCTATAATAGCCACATCATAAAGACCAGGTGCATAGTACGCATTCCTTAATACTTGGTAAACCTCTGGGTCTTTTTCATATATTTTTAAAATATAGGGGGTCTTGTACCCAAGTACAAACTCGACAAGCCGATATTGGTAGGATTGAAAACCTGATGCATTCCCAAGGCTGTCTCTAAATTCCATGTATTCTGCAGGTGTTAAAGTAGATAATACATCCCAAGCTTGAATAATTTGCGATTGCGTTTTGGAAACACGTGCTAACATTTTAAAAGATGCTTGCAATTTCCCCTCTTGAATTGCTGTAATTGCTGCTTGGATTTCATGGATAATTAATTTTAGCCAAAGCTCACTCACTTGATGAATAATGATAAATAGCATTTCATCATGATGATTAGATAAACGTTTTTGGCTAGATAACAATGTATGTAACTGTAAGTAGTCTCCATATGTCATTTTCTCTTTGAAATCTGTATGAATCCCATCTTCCGCATGAAAAACGCGATCCTCTTTATTATTTACCATGTAGCTTCTCCTCCTTTTCAATGGGGCGAATGACTGCTCGGACAGGGCTACCATCAGCGCCTTGTATAGCTAGTGGAAGGGCTATAAGTTCGTATTCTCCAATTGGTACAGTATCCAACAGCAAATTTTCTAAAATAAGTATTCCATGTTTGTTCAAAGCATGATGTGTGGCTAAGTCTTTACTATCTGGTGCATCGACAGAAGGCATATCGACGCCTAATAAAACAACACCTTTCTCTTGCAAGAAGGGGGCAATATCTGGATCTAGATATGGAAGCGTTTCAGGAAATCGAGTTGGATTATTTGGCAAAGATGTGTGTAATAAAACGCGCTTGATATCGCTTGACCAATTCATCTGTGATAAAACTGCAGCGTTAATGATATCCGTTCGGCTTACATCGAGAACTACCGCCTTGCCAATATATGGTTCGAGCGGTAGTTGGTCGACTGTTTTTCCGTTTTTGCTAAAGTGATACGGCGCATCAATATGTGTACCAATATGCAAGCTCGTTTGTATATTGCCGATATTTACAGAATTTGTTTCCTCCATGGAAGCAGTTAACTGATATTGAAAAGGCGTGTCTCCAGGCCAATGGGCAATCTGATTTGAAAGCGGTTGGGAAATATCTATCCATTGCGCCATCTATGCAATCACTCCCCGTTTATTTTCATAGTTTGTATAGGTTTTTTCTACCATAATATTTTTAAGTATTTGTACGGTTTGCCATACTTCTGAAAATGTATTATACAAAGCAACAGGGGCTAAACGAATCCCATTTGGGTTGCGAAAGTCTGGAATAACGCCATTTGCTTTTAGTGCTTTACATATGCGGGCAGCTTCTTTATGTTCTAAATATATATGTCCACCTCGAAGGGAATCTGATCGTGGATTCGCTATTGTAAAACCATATCCAGCAAGCTCTTTGTCGATTAAATTCATGAAATAGGCTGTTAACTGTAGTGATTTTTTCCTTATTGCTTCTATGCCTGCTTCTGTGATCATTTCCAGTGAACCAATTAATGGGGCGGCACTTAACACATGTGGTGTACCAATTTGAAATGCACCGGCATGAGTAGCAGCTGTTAAGTTATGTTCCATAGCAAATTGTTTCGCTTTGTCGGAACTAAACCATCCTGCAAGTCCAGGAGCGGTTCCGAAATGTTTGCGATTAACATATAAGCCACCAACACTGCCTGGGCCCCCGTTTAAATGCTTATACGTACACCAAAAGGCAAAATCAACGCCCCATGCTGACAATTGATGTGGAATGGCTCCAATCGAATGACACAGGTCAAAGCCTACTTTGATGCCTCTTACATGTGCTTCTTTTGTAATCGTTTCTATATCAAGAATTTGCCCACTTCGGTATAGAACACTAGGCAAGATAATAAAGGCGATATCTTCTGTCATTGCTTCAATAATTGCAGACGTTTGTAATGTGTTTCCATCTGTACTTTTTACTTGAACGAGATGATCATCTGGGTTAAGCCCTTTTAATTGTAATTGGCTTTTTAATGCATAAATATCGGATGGGAAATTTAGGGTATCAGCAAGGATTTTCGTTCGCTTTCCATATGGTTGAAAAAAACTTGCTGTAAGCTGATGTAAATTCGTAGTTGTTGATCCAGTAATCATTACTTCCTCATCATGGGCTCCTATTAACGGTGCGGTCATCGCTCCTAAATTTTCCGATAAATAAAACCAAGGATATTCTCCTTCCGTCCATCCATCGATCCCATGCTCTTTCCAGGAATTTAATAAATGGAGAAGTGCCGTCTCTGCTCGGGTAGATAGTAAACCTAAAGAATTACCATCCAAATAAATTTTTTCAGAAGAGGTGTAAAACTCTTCTCGATAGTGGCCTAATGTATCATTTTTATCTAATTGCTTTGCCTCACTACTATTTGTTTTCAAACTATTTCCTCCCACAACTTAAGTTTAGTGACCTTACTGACTATTTTAACAAATAACACGATGTTTTGGTTACATTTCTTGTGGCGCGATAGAAAATCTAAAGTATTTTTAGAGGAATAGCCTTGCACCTGCGATAAGAACTCCACGAAGACGAGCGGCAGGACATTCCACAATGATAAAGAAAAACTCTAAAGCTTGTAATAGGCAATGATAAATGACACCTGATGAGGACTATTTTTAAATAAAAAAGAATATTGTTAATTATAAAATAAAATGAGAGGGTAGAGTATACCAATATCGTTTTTGGTTTTGCACTATAGGATAGTTTGACGTTTTTAGGTTTATAGTAGAAGCAAGTTTTCTAGGTGTAGAAAGTTGCTAAGAAATAATTTGCTTATAGGGAGGAGCGGTAACATGGAAGAGACAATATGGGCATTAATTCCGCCAGTGATGGCAATTATCATGGTTTTGTTGACAAAAAGGGTATTACTGTCTCTAGGTATAGGTATTATTACTGCAGGTTTGTTTTTAGCTGAGTTTCGTTTAGGAAGCACATTACAGTTCATATGGGAAGCGTTTAAAGGGGTGTTTGTTGTAGACGGGGCACTAAATACGTGGAATATTTTTATATTGTTATTTGTGCTTATGCTAGGTATGCTAACAGCTTTAGTTACCATGATGGGAGGAACACGCTCTTTTGCTACATGGATGATTCGTAAGGTTAAAACGAGAGCTGGAGCACAGTTAATGACGGTTTTATTTGGCATCATTATTTTTGTTGATGATTATTTTAACAGCTTAACAGTTGGACAGATTGCGAAGCCTGTCACAGATAAGCAACGCATATCACGTGCGAAGCTTGCTTACCTTGTCGATTCTACTTCTGCTCCAATTAGTGTAGTGGCACCTATATCAAGTTGGGGAGCTTATATTATTGGTATTATAGGTACATTATTAGCGACCCATCATATAACGGAGTACGGTGCTTTCCAAGCATTTTTACAAATGATTCCAATGAACTATTATGTGTGGGCTGCATTAGGCGTCGTCATATGGATAGCAATGAAACAAGTTGACTTTGGGCCTATGAAAGTGCATGAACAGCGGGCAATAAAAACAGGAGAGGTATTAAGTCCAGAGCGAAAAGAGCAAATAGATGTCGATGCAAAACTTTTTGTAAGTGAGCTTAGCCAAAAGCGCGATTTAGTTTTTCCGATGATTACTTTATTTTTGGCCACATTAATTGCTATCTATGTGAATGGTTTACGTAACGTAGAAGGCGAAAAAACATGGATGAATATACTCGGGAGCGCTGATGTATCTTTTGCGTTATTCGTTGGCGGTGTTATCGGTATGGGAATGACCATGATTCTTTTTTATCAACATATTCGCACAGGTAAACTATCCCTTAAAAACTTTATTATAGGAGCTGCTACAGGAGGTAAATCGATGATGCCTGGGTTCAGTATTCTTATTTTTGCTTGGGCTATCGCAACGTTAATTGATTGGCTTGGTACGGGCGTTTATTTAGCTAGTGTTGTCGAAGCTACACATGTAAGTTTTGATTTACTCCCATTTGTTGTATTTTTAATGGCGGGATTTATTGCATTTTCAACAGGTACATCTTGGGGATCATTTGGTATTTTACTGCCAATTGCTGCTGAAATAGCAGTAGCAACTGATGTAACGTTATTTTTACCTATGTTAGCGGCTGTTTTAGCTGGAGCTGTCTTTGGTGATCATTGTTCCCCTATTTCTGATACGACGATTTTGTCGGCAACGGGTTCTAGTTGCCATCATATTGATCATGTTACAACGCAAATCCCTTATGCGCTTGTAGCTGCAGGCATAGCTGGCATTGGGTATATTACCTTTGGATTTACAGGAAATGTCTGGTTAGGTTTAGGCCTAGTTATACTAATCAATTTAAGCTTATTTATCACTGTACGCAGAAATAAAGTGATATAAATAGTTGTGGGACGTAACAGAAATTTAATATTAAAAAATAAATTCAGTATATTGCTAATTGATAGAACATAATTTATACTAATGATAATAAATGAAATGCCATTTCAATTAATGAAATAGAAGGGTTGCCGCTGTTATCTTACCATAGAGCTTGTATACTATTTGCAAACTGTTTCAGCCAACACGTTTCATATGGTACGCCCGTTAAAGATGTTATGTAACTAAATGTCACTGTGTAAGGGAGAGAAGCAATGGTTTTTATATCGGAAAAAGTACAAAATCTTCCTCCATATTTATTTTCGCAATTTCAGCAGCGAAAAAAACAATTGGAGAATAATGGTGTAGATGTCATTGATTTAGGGATTGGCTCTCCTGATTTGCCAACACCAGCATTTATTTGTGAGGAATTACAGGAGCAAGTAAAGTGTCCGGAAAATCATCGTTACTCTCCATATAGTGGATGTGACGAATTTAAGCAGGCAGTAGCTTCTTATTATGATAGACGCTACGCGGTCACCCTTGACCCTAATACCGAAGTACTCGCATTAATTGGTTCTAAAGAAGGGATTGCTAACTTAATTCAAGCGGTTATTAATCCAATGGATAAAGTGCTTGTTCCAGATCCTGGCTATCCAGCTTATCGAAAAGGCGTTCATTTAGCAGGGGGAGTAAGTGTCACGTTGCCACTTGACGCTAAAAAAGGGTACGCACCTATGTTCCAGCATATATCCAAAGATGATGCGGAAGAAGCAAAAATGATGTTTTTAAATTACCCTAACAATCCAACAGCAGCGCATGCAGAATGGCGAACTTTCTTGGAAGCGGTTTCTTTTTGTCGAAAATATAACATTCTACTTGCACATGATGCGGCTTATGATCTTGTAACCTTTGGAAAGTATCGAGCGCCAAGTGCTTTGCAAGTACCTGGCGCTAAAGACAACGTTGTTGAATTAGGTTCCCTATCCAAGAGTTTTAATATGACAGGGTGGAGAATTGGCTATGTTGTCGGAAATAAGGAAGTTATTCATGCGCTTGCTACGCTAAAAGGTAATATAGATACGTGCCAGTTTATGCCCATTCAAAAAGCTGCGGCAAAAGCTTTGACGAGTGATTTAACCGCTGTAGAAAAGAATAACTTGGTATATGAACAGAGAATAGAAAAGCTTTATCTTGCCTTAACTGAATTAGGTTTCCATGCTGAAAAACCAAGAGGGACGTTATACCTTTGGGTAGGAGTACCTAAAGGCGAAAGTTCTCTGTCATTTGCAAATCGAGTTTTGGAAGAAACGGGGATCATTGTAACGCCAGGAACGGCATTCGGAGATAACGGAGAAGGATTTATTCGAATTTCCCTTTCTGTGCATGCAGAACGTTTAGATGAAGTCATTCGCCGTTTAAAGGATTTAAATAGAAAGAGGTGACTAGAAGGAAATGAAGGAGAGGAAAGAAACTGCTGCACAGGCAATCGTGCACTGTCTACAGCAAACACAAGTAGAAAAAGTTTTTTGTGTACCTGGTGAGAGTTATTTAGCTGTTTTAGACGCGCTCTATGATACACCATCCATAGAAGTGATTTCGGCTCGGCATGAAGGTGGTGCTAGCTTTATGGCAGAAGCTTATGCAAAATCTACTTTAAAGCCCGGTATTGTTATGGCGACAAGAGCAGTTGGGGCGGCTAATTTATCAATTGGCGTGCATACCGCTTATCAAGACTCTACACCATTGGTCGTATTTTTAGGTCAAGTTCATAGTAAATTTCGGGGAAGAGAAGGATTTCAAGAGGTGGATTTGGAGCAATACTTTCAATCTATTGCCAAATGGAGTATAGAATTGACAGATGCGGAGCGAACTGTAGAAATAGTCCAACGTGCATTTCACATCGCTACTTCAGGAAGACCTGGACCTGTTATCGTCTCTTTACCAGAAGATGTATTACCTCAAGAAGTGAATATGCTTTATCCGCCTATGCCACAAAGACCGTCACCAGCTCCTTCTGTATGGGAAGTGAAACAAGTAGAGGAAATACTAACAAATGCAAAACGACCTGTCATCATCGCTGGCGGTGGTGTAAAGAGTGCAAAGGCAGAACAAGATTTACAAACTTTTGCAGAAATGTTGCATTTACCAGTAGTAACTGCGTTTCGTAGGCATGATGTATTTCCAAATGATCATTTACTTTATGCAGGTCATCTTGGATTAGGTACACCCACGTCCATATTAAAAACCGTAAAGCAGGCAGATGTCGTTTTAGCATTAGGTACGAGACTATCAGAAGTGACCACCCAAGATTATTCACTTTTATCTCCAGAACAACAACTCATCCATATTGACATTGATTACAACAGTATTGGCAAAAGCTATGCCCCAAATGTGGCAATTGTAGCGGATATAAAAGAAGCGCTCATGCAATTAAATACGCTAAAATCAACTTCTACAAATTGGGAGAATTGGGCTTTTTCCTGCAATGCTGCTTATATGCAGGCGAGTCGCAAGGAAGAAAGCTCATCTACAAATATAAATAGAAATATTATTGACCATATAAAAACGACATTACCTCATGACGCTATCATTACGAATGATGCTGGTAATTTTGCAAGTTGGATCCACCAATTTTATATGTTTAATCAGTCGCATACGTATGTTGGTCCGACCTCAGGTGCCATGGGATATGGTCTGCCAGCGGCTATAGGTGCAAAACTTGCTTACCCTGAGCGAACAGTTATTGCTTTTGCTGGAGACGGCGGTTTTATGATGACTTGTCAAGAATTAGAGACAGCAGTCCGTTATAATATTCCAGTCATATGTCTCGTTTTTAATAATAAGATGTATGGGACGATTCGTATGCACCAAGAAATGCATTATCCGAAAAAAGTGGTCGCTACAGATTTAGGAGATGTTCGTTTTAAAGAATTAGCGAACAGTATGGGAGCGGTTGGCTATCGGGTTACAACGATGCAAGAATTTAAGGTTGCATTTGCAGAAAGTTGTCAAATAAAAAAGCCAACAGTAATTGAAATTATGAGTGACCGTGAGCAAATATCTGTGACAGCAACGATTACAGACATACGTAAAGCGAGAAAATGATAAATACAAAATAGGAGGAGTTATCATATGACAACCATTTTACAAACAGATAAGCTGAAAAATTTTATTGCAGGGGAGTGGCAGGAAGCAAATCCGACAGTAGCTGTTCATAATCCGGCAACCGGCCAGGAAATTGTGCATGTGCCCTTGTCAGGTAAAACAGAAGTTGATCAAGCAGTGGAAGCAGCAAAGCAAGCGCAAAAAGATTGGTCACTGGTTCCAGCTCCTCAACGGGCAGAAGTTCTTTATCAAGTAGGAATTTTAATGAAAGAGCGAAAAGAAACGCTTTCCCAATTATTAACGATGGAGAACGGAAAGGTGTTAGAAGAAGCGCGAGGGGAAGTGCAAGAGGGAATTGATATGGCCTTTTATATGGCAGGAGAAGGACGCCGGTTATTTGGGCAAACGACGCCTGCAGAATTAAAGGATAAGTTTGCGATGAGCCAGCGTTGCCCTGTTGGTGTAGTGGGAATTATCACTCCATGGAATTTTCCAATAGCAATTGCCACGTGGAAATCATTTCCGGCGATTGTTGCTGGTAATGCGGTCGTTTGGAAACCTGCGACAGAAACGCCAATTATGGCTTATGAATTAGCAAAAATTTTTGCAGAAGCAGGATTGCCAAAAGGAGTACTAAATGTTGTCTTTGGTAGTGGGGCTTCAGTAGGTGATGCGATGGTGCATCATGAAGCTATTCGTGTTATTTCTTTTACGGGTTCCAATAATACTGGTAGAGATATTGCTGCTGCATGTGGACGACAACTGAAGAAGGTGTCGTTAGAAATGGGTGGGAAGAATGCGGTAATCGTAATGGATGATGCTGACTTAGATTTAGCGGCAGAAGGGATCATTTGGAGTGCGTTTGGAACGAGCGGGCAACGTTGTACAGCATGTAGCAGAGTAATTGTACATGAAAAGGTAAAGCAACAGCTAGAAGAACGATTGCTTATGAAAGTGGAAGAGTTAACCATCGGAAATGGTCTGGATGAAACGGTGCAGGTAGGTCCAATTATTAACCGACAAGGATTGGAGAAAATTAAAAAATATGTTCAACTAGGTAAAGAAGAAGGCGCAACATTACTTGCTGGTGGTGAAGAATGGAACTCAAAGGACGGCGATTTGGGAGGTTATTACTTTGCGCCAACGATTTTTACGGATGCGATTGCTTCAATGCGAATTGCTCAAGAAGAAATATTTGGTCCTGTCGTTTCATTAATTTCTGTAACGGATTTTGATGAAGCAATTGAAGTAAATAATCAAGTAGCATATGGCTTGTCTAGCTCTATTTTCACTAAAGACGTGAACCGTGTATTTCGTGCCCAAAGAGATTTAGATACTGGCATTGTTTATGTCAATGCTGGAACAACAGGCGCAGAAATCCATCTTCCATTTGGGGGGACGAAAGGAACTGGGAATGGGCATCGTGATTCAGGCGTGCAGGCGTTGGATGTATTTACGGAATGGAAGGCGATTTATGTAGATTTTAGTGGGAAATTACAGCGTGCGCAAATTGATACCGAATAAAGGAAAGCGTGCTCCAAAACCTGTATATAGGAAATTACAGGTAATAAGTTGTTTGGTGAGTTCAAGGTAGTGACCCTAGTGAGATGAGCATTTGAACACTTTTGGCGAATGAGAAATCTCAAGTCAACTTGAGGAATCGTCCGCCTGTCGTGTGAAGCGACGTGTTCAATGTACGTAAATATGTTCAAGTAGTAAACAAATAAACGATTAGAAATAATAGGCGGAATTATCAAGCCTAAAAATGATTATACAAGGAGGGGATTTAGTGAAAGTAGGTGTTTTAGGA
Source organism: Virgibacillus sp. (assembly GCF_013393565.1). Classification (NCBI taxonomy): domain Bacteria; kingdom Bacillati; phylum Bacillota; class Bacilli; order Caryophanales; family Bacillaceae; genus Virgibacillus; species Virgibacillus sp. The sequence continues at coordinate 4,857 of NZ_JABXHF010000020.1, read as the reverse complement.
GCTGGACTAATGGGGAAAGAAGCAGCTAGAGATTTAGTTGCGAGTGAAGGGGTGACAGCTGTAGGCTTAGCAGATATTGATTTATCAAAGGCGAGTAATATTTGCAATCAACTGTCCTCGAATAAACTGACCCCTTATCAAGTAAACGCAGCAGATGATGTTGAATTAGCTAATTACATTCGAAAATTTGATGTGGTTATAAATGCTTTGTTTTACTCGTTTAATGAAATTGTTGCTAAAACTGCTATTCGTGTGGGCGTGCATGCCGTTGACTTAGGCGGGCATATCGGACATATGACAGATAAAGTCTTAGCACTCCACAAACAAGCTAAGGAAGCAGGTGTTACGTTAATTCCTGATCTAGGCGTGGCTCCTGGTATGATTAATATTCTTTCTGGTTTTGGAGCTAGCAAGCTAGACCAATTAAAAGCGATTAAGCTGTATGTAGGTGGTATTCCAGTAAAACCGGAACCACCATTAGAATATAACCATGTATTCTCGATGGAAGGTGTATTTGATCATTATACAGACCCATCACTTATTATTAGAAATGGTGTAAAGCAGGAGGTCCCTTCTTTATCTGAAGTGGAAACCATTCATTTTGATAGATTCGGTCCACTGGAAGCCTTTCATACGTCAGGGGGAACTTCAACATTATCCATTTCTTTTCCACAACTAGAAACGTTGGAATACAAAACGATACGTTATCCGGGGCACGCAGAAAAGTTTAAATTGCTTGTTGATTTGAATTTAACCAAAGAAAATTATTCTGTTGATATACATGGTCAAGAAATTTGCCCGCGTGATGTATTGTTAAAAGTTTTAGACCCTATCGTTGACTTAGGTGATAAAGAAGACGCCGTCCTATTGCGAGTACTTGTTGCTGGTAAAAAGGCAGATGTAGAAACGACCTATATCTATGAGATGACAACGTATAAAGATGTGCATACAAATGTTACTGCGATGGCTAGGGCAACAGCAAATACGATTTCGATTGTTGCACAAATGATTGCCAGCCAAAAGATCGGTAGAAAAGGAGTTTATCCTCCTGAGCAAGTCGTTCCTGGAGATGTTTACATGAAAGAAATGGCAAAGCGTGGTGTATCCATTTCTGAACAGCAAGTAACGAAAGAACAGCAGACTGTTTATTCGCACGTAAAGGAGAAATAGAACACGGTTTAAGTAACAAGTAACTGTCAGTATGTAACAGTGGGGGATAAAAATAAAAGCCCCCACTGATGGAAAGTGCTACTAAATTGTCTAACAAAAGGTAGAGAAGTAGTGTGATTCAACATATTTAAGAAGCAATATACCATATGTACAAGATCCATAGAATAACGATAATGCCATGGATGTTCGTACTATCTAAAAGAATAAAAGGAGCCTCATTGATGAATCAAAGTGTCTTGAAAGCATTGACATTAATCGATTTATTTCAAGATGAGAATAATAAGTTATCCCTGAAAGAAATTGCTGAACAAGCTGGTATGTCAAAGCCAACAACATACCGTTTACTTGCTGCTTTAGAACAAAAGGGTTACGTCTCAAGAGGGAAGGGGCGAGAAAGTGGAACATACTGTTTAGGTTTAAAATTAATGGAATTAGGCAATTTAGTTGCTAGCCGAATCGAAATTAGGCAGATAGCCCTGCCCTTTATGCAAGCGTTAGCCAAAGAGATCAATGAAGTGGTGCATCTCGTAATTATGAATCATGATCAGGCTACATATATTGAAAAAGTAGAGAGTAGACGGGCGTTACGGTTGTATACGAAAGTTGGCAAAAGTGTGCCTTTGTATCTTGGTTCTGGTCCTAAATTACTATTCGCTTATTTACCTGAGGAAAAACAACAAGAGATTGTGCAACGATTGGAACTTCCATTAGAGAAAAAAGAAAACGTAATTCAAGAATTACGGGATATTAGAAAAAATGGTTTTGCCTACAGTGTCGGAGAGCAGGATGAAGATACGACAGGTATCTCTTACCCTGTTTTTAATCACCATCATGAAATGGTAGCTTCATTGACAATAAGTGGATTATCAACACGATTTTGCGGAGAGAACTTACAAAAATTAAAGAAAGATACAAAACAGGCAGCTAACCGTATATCGGAAAAACTAGGCTATCAGATGAAGTATGGATAACGATTATAAAGCAGTTATCCATGTAAGGTTAGAAAGTTAGTAGGAGGGAAACGATATTGAATACGGTTTTTATTGCTGGACATGCGCGTCTGCCTTCAGGAATGGCGGCACAAAGTATGTATGAGACATTAACAATTACCGCTGAAATTGATAGAAAGTATGCAGTGATCGTTACAGCTAGTTGTACACTTGCTACCGATCATGGAAAAGAATTTGTGCAACATTTGCTTCGTGGTCATAGTTTGCAGGATGGAATTGACAAGCCAGTAGAAATGATAAAGGCGCATTATTTAGGGAAAGCAGGGAACGCCCTTGCATCTGCTTTGAAAGATTTATACAAACAATATGAGGCTAGAAAACAAGGGTGACATCATGTTCCTATTTCATATTGAAGGTAGTATAGTCTTACCCTCCCTACTATACTAGAGTAGAGAGGGCTTACTTGACTAAAATAATAATTCTAAAACTATTTCTGAGATTCTATGTCTTAATACTAATTGCGCTTTTTGAGCTTTTATACTTAGGTATGCTAAATCTTCTGCTTAAACCAGTCTCGTTTTCTAAATTACAGCAAAAGAATAACTTAATTCATACCAAAAGAAATCAATTTCTTTTCCATAAATTCTTCCATCCCGTGATGACCGCCTTCTTTCCCCAAGCCAGATTGTTTCACACCTCCAAATGGTGCTTCAGGTGTTGCAGGGAATACGTCATTCACACCAACGATACCATAATCAAGCTTTTCGGATACACGAATAGCCGTACTTGTATTTTCTGTGAAAACATAAGCGGCTAAACCATAGTCTGTATCGTTAGCCTTTGTAATTACTTCTGTCTCATCAGAGAACGGTTGAACTGGCAGTACAGGTCCAAACGTTTCTTCATGCATAATCTTCATATCCTCTGTTATGTTAGAAAGGATGGTTGGATTGAAATAACAATGAGAAAATCCTTGTTTATGCCAACGCTCTCCCCCGTATTCGATAACTGCTCCTTTTTCAACGGCATTTTGAACATGTCCTTCTACTTTTTTGCATGCCTGTTCATCAATTAACGGGCCAATAGTTGTGCCATCTTCTAAACCATCGCCAATTTGAAATTTGGAAATCTTTTGTTTTAATAACTGGATGAAATCAGCAACCACTGATTCATGGACAAACAGGCGATTTGTACATATGCAAGTTTGCCCGTTATTACGGAACTTGCTCGCCAAAACAAGCGAAGCGGCTTTTGCTAAATTGGCATCGGGAAAAACGATACTTGGTGCATGCCCGCCTAATTCTAAAGAAAGCTTCTTTACATGCTCAGCACTTTCCCGCATTAAATGCTTTCCGACAGCTGTTGAACCTGTAAAGGTAAGTAGTCGAACTTCTTTATGTGTAAGTAATTGTTTACCAATTGTTTCTGCATCTCCTGTTACGAGGTTTACTACGCCTTTTGGTAAGCCCGCACGTTCAAAAATCTTCATAATTTCAATAGCAGATAATGGGGTCTCCGGTGCAGGTTTAAGTACAGCCGTACATCCTGCAGCTAATGCGGGTGCAAGTTTTCGCGTAATCATAGAAGATGGAAAGTTCCACGGGGTTATAGCACCAATCACGCCAACTGGTTGTGACATGACAACGAGTCTTTTCGCATTTGTCGATGAAGGAAGCCATTCCCCGTAATTTCTACTTGCTTCTTCGGCGTACCATAATAAAAATTGCGCTGCTCCTTTTACTTCTCCTACTGCTTCACGGAGTGGTTTACCTTGTTCCATTGTCAATATGTTTCCGAGTCGCTCCGCGTCTTCTAACATCAGTTGCGAAGCCTTATAAAGAAATGATGCACGTTCTCTTCCCGTTTTTTCACTCCATATAGGGAATGCTTGTAACGCTGCATGAATAGCTTGCTTTGTTTCCTCTGCACCTGCATAAGCAACCGATGTGATTGCTTTTCCAGTAGCTGGATTATAAATAACTTCCGCTAATTTTTCGTTTATATCCTGCCACTCGCCATCAATAAAAACACTTTTTGTATAGGTATTGAACATAAAAGACCTCCTCATATAGGTTTTATTCACTGTAGGAAAGTTAAGCTTTATCATACAAGCCACGTTTTTCTAACAAGTTAAGAAAGTATAAAATTAGAGACTTGTGTGAAAAAGGGAATAACTGAATAGCTATGTCCGGCTCCAGCACCCAGCAACTGGACAACTTCACTTCATTGCCCTAAGCTAATTCATCATCGGTTTGTCGCCTAAGAGGAAGGCCGACTAAGAACGGACTTGCCGCCTGACATCGGGATCCCCCTGTTTTATGGCATAATTCCTAAATCTTTCGTTAATGCGTTCCAGTCGTTGCGTTGCTACACGGGCGCCCTGAGCCTATGTTCATCACTTTTTAATGGAAATACTTTCATTTTCTTCCCAAGCCGGCAGCATTTTATGAAGTGGCTTATCATTACGGTAGCCAAGTACGTATTCAGCTTGCATGATTGTATGAATTTCTCTCGTTCCTTCATAAATGACTGGTGCTTTTGAATTACGTAAATAACGCTCAACAGGGTATTCATCAGAGAACCCGTAAGCACCATGAATTTGTACAGCATCATCAGCAGCTTTATTTGCAAAATCACAAGCTTGCCATTTAGCTAGAGAAGTTTCACGAGTATTGCGTTTCCCGGCATTTTTTAATTCTCCGGCACGATAAACGAGAAGGCGGCTCATTTGTAGCCC